>NZ_JBPWJX010000021.1:0-80391 GCF_051781745.1 Bacillus cereus group sp. Bce019 | reverse complement strand
GGTTTTCTACTTTTGCTGGAGGCACACTTGGAGGCAAGCATACATTGGCCATCAATTTGAATGGCCATAAAACTAGTTATAGTCCTTCGGATCCTTTTAAAAATATTTTACTTGCTGAATTTAGCAAGTAGGTAAAAAGGAAAAACAGATAAATCTTCCCATAGTTTTTATAGTTAGAAATATATATTTCTGGTTCGAAAAACTTATTCTAAAAAATTTTTGGGGATTTTGGAATTACGGGGGCAAGCCAATGTTATTAAGCTAATAAAACAAAATACTCCCTAAAATAAAAAAATACGCTATTCTTTCTATAGAATCATAGAAAAGGATGGCGTATTTTTAAACTTGGGGTTAAAGAAAGTTCTTAAGTTGATGGACATGTGGCGGTACCCCATCACCATCAAGTTAAAATTTTATAATGCTCCAAAACGAAAAATTTGAGTCTCTTATAGCAATGAAGTTCATTTTATCGTTTTGGGGCAACCTGATCTGGTGATACGCCTTATAGATATTTTTACGTCTTTAATTTTTGTATTGACCTTAAAGTTACTTTAAGGTTTATGCTAAAGACAATTACATAAAAAAGCTTTTTTATGTCTATATATAATTAATCATAAGGTGAGGAAAGTCACATGGGTATATACAATAGAAAAAATTTAGCTTTAGTTTTAGCGTTATCTAATGTATTTATCGTATTTTTAGGAATTGGTCTTGTAGTTCCTGTAATGCCATCTTATATGAGGGCATTACATTTAGGCACTGACACTATGGGATATTTAATTGCTATGTTTGCATTTTTTCAACTATTAACATCTCCTGTTTCCGGAATATGGGTAGATATATTTGGTCGAAAAAAAATGATTATAGCAGGGTTAATTCTATTTTCCTTTTCTGAATTTTTATTTGGAGTTGGAAATCAAATATGGATATTATTTCTTTCTAGAGCACTAGGAGGTGTTAGTGCTGCATGTATGATGCCGGCAGTCACTGCTTTTATAGCTGATACAACATCATTAGAAAACAGAGCAAAAGCATTAGGGTATTTATCGGCAGCTATTAGTACAGGATTCATTATTGGACCTGGTATTGGTGGTTTTATATCTGATTTTGGCATACGTGCACCGTTCTTTTTTGCAGCAGTAATTTCTGGTATCGCTGCGTGTTTTTCAGTATTCATTTTGAAAGAACCTGTATCTAAAGAACAACGAATTAAAATGCAAGATAACAAAATACAAGTTAGTTTTTTAAAGGAAATGAAACAATCTTTTCACCCTTTATATTTTATCCCACTATTACTTGTTTTTGTTTTAGGATGTGGTTTATCAGCTTATGAACATATGTTTAGCTTTGTTGTTGATAAAAAGTTTGGTTTTACACCTAAAGATATATCAATAATTATTTCAGTAAGCGCCATATTAGGAGTAATAGCACAAATCATGTTCTTTGAAAAATTAGTAAAAAAATTTGGTGAGAAAGGAATCATTAAATATAGCTTATTCATAGCCGCTATAATTATAGTTGTATCTACATTTGTCGGTAATTATTGGATGGTCGCGATTTTAACGTTTATCATCTTTTTGGCATTTGATTTACTTCGACCAGCAATTACAACATTACTTTCTAAAATAGCTGGAGAAAATCAAGGATTTATCGGAGGGATGAATTCTACTTATACAAGTCTCGGGAATATAATAGGGCCAGCAACGGGAGGTATTCTACTTAATATAAATGTTAATCTACCATATATTTTTGCAGGATTAATTCTTACTATTGGATTTGGCATAACTGTATACTGGTCCAAATATATAACAAAAAACAACAGAGATACATTTCCAATGCAATCCTAATCTTATTGACAGGTTTCTATTTAAACCCAAACCAGAAAGCTTACGTTTTTATTTAATAAATCCCTTAAGTTGATGGGCATGGGGTCCCGCCAACGAGAAGCGAATTTTGCACGCTAAGCAAAAAAAACAATAAGCTGTACACATGGACAGCTTATTTACATTATTCTCGTTATTGGAAGTTATTTTTAACTTTTCCTGATCCGAAAGAGTCAATCTTTGTTTTGTTCTTCTAATAGTTGAATAACCGTATCTAATTTTTGTTCAACTGAATCTTGCTTTTTGCGATTGTTAGTATGCCGAATTATACGTATAATTCCCCCGAACACTGCACCGATGATTACTAAAATAATAGCAACTCCCATGTAATAAATAGAGTTTTCTAAAGGCATTATTTAGAATCTCCTTTTTCCCTATTTTACCCTTTAAAAGGATTGATATATTGTTTGATTTTGGTTAATATAATACCCTGATTTTTATAAATTAATATATGTATTATCTTATAAAAAAACTCAGCTGGATTTATTCTGATAAGTTTTTTTGTTTATATAATTTATCAATAATTATTCTTTTTTCTCCGGCTGATAGGAAAGAATAACGACACCTGAACTGGTCGTTCTTGTTTCGATCAGTTTTAAAGCCTTTGTATCGTTTCCGGTTTTAAAGAGATGCTTTCCGCTTCCCACGATAACAGGATTGACCATAAAATGATATTCATCAATGAGGTCGTGCTGCATCAATGTCTGTATAAGCTCACCACTACCATAAATTAAAAGGTTCTGACCGGGCTGTTCCTTCAGTTTCGATATTTCTTCTACAATATTCCCCTTGATAAGGTTTGCATTCCATTCGGTTTCTTCCAAAGTTGTTGAAGCAACAAATTTAGGCATGCTGTTCATTTTATCAGCAAAACCCTCTTCATCAGTCATAGAAGGCCAGGCAGCTGCAAAACCTTGATAGGTTACTCGCCCTAGTAGAAGCGCTTCACTTTCAAACAGTAAATCGGATTGAAACTTTGCTACTTCTTCATTGAAATATGGAGCAGTCCAAGCTGTTTCCTCCATGACACCATCTAGTGAGAGGTACATCGATACAATTATTTGTCCCATTTTATTCTCCTTTAGTTTTAAATTGAGATTTTTACATATTGGTAACACAATTATTAATTCTTCAGTTAGAGAAATTCTTCTTTTTTAATAGTTTCGACAAAATGTATTTATGTATGTTTCGGAATAACTCAATATATATTAATAACTTCGAAATATTGTATAACAGATAATTTTTATGCATCATTGATTAGCATTGCTTATTGTGCTAACGAATCCGGATAGTGTGGCGACCGACTAAATAGTTACTTATCCTCAATTATTAGAAGGGAAGTTCTATCATTTCGCGAATTTGTTAGACATAGACGAGCGCTATAATTTTCTATATCTACATAAAGAGGTGACTACGCATGAATCAAAGACCGTCAGAAGAAGAATACGCCGGGAGCTCCGGCGAATATATCCGTTTGGTGCCGGACGGTAACATCATCGACATTCTGCTCGCCCAGGAAAAGCAAATGACCGAGCTCCTGGCATCGTTGACCGAAAGCCAGGCCACATATCGGTATGCGGAAGGAAAATGGATGCTGAAAGAAGTCGTGGGCCACATTGCAGACGCGGAACGAGTCATGACCTACCGCCTGCTCCGGTTCGCAAGAGGAGACCAGACGCCTCTGACCGGTTTCGATCAGGAATTGTTCCTGCCTCCTTTCGGAAGCTGGACAACGGCGCAATTGGCCGAAGACTACCGGGCCGTACGGCAATCAACGATCACATTGCTGCGCGGGCTACCGGCGGAGGCGTGGATCCGCAAGGGGACAGCCAACAACCTAAGCATTACGGCGCGCGCCCTCGCGTACGGCATCGCGGGACACGAACTTCATCACATGGGGGTCATCCGAAATCGGTATTTGAGTTAATCGCCGGCTGAGGCCATTGGAATGGAATTAACACCTCTCATACAACCTTAGATACCGTTCTTATTGGGGTCCCGCCCCACAACCATCAACTTAAGGATTTAGACTATTTTTGAAATTAAAAGCACGTTACTATTCTCTTATGTTAATGAGAAAGGATGACGTGCTTTTTATGAATATGCACCAAAAACAAGAGTTATCTTTATTTGCCGAAGAGCTATATCGATTTTTCTCATTTTGGGGTATTTGTTTTTCTTAGATTGAGGGTGATGGGGCACTACTCTATAATGATTAAATTAAAATTTAAAACAGTTATAGAGACTCCATTCCTCAGAAATATTGTAACTATTAAGTTGTAAAAAGAACCATAGTTTTTCATTTTTGAAAAGGTTATGGTCTTTTTTTATTGTAACAAAGATATGATGCGAGGAAGTTTTTTAGATAAATCAAAAAAACTTGATTAATAAGTTGCATATAGAACTCATCTACGTATATACTATAAACATCAAAAAAAGTTGATGAAGGGAAGTGAACTACAGTGGTACAAGATTTTCAGCTCTATGAGAAAAAATTTAAAGCGTTGGCGGATCAGAAACGTTTAGAAATCATGTATGAACTTTGCCAGCGAGGACAGACGTGTGTATGTGATTTAACAGAAGTTTTTGAAATGACGCAATCTAAATTATCATATCATTTAAAAATTTTATTAGATGCAGGTTTGATTGTAAAAGAAACAAAAGGTACGTGGAGTTATTATGATTTAAATGATGCGGAAGTGAATAATTTATTATCAGAAGAATTGTGCTGTATCTTTAGAAAAACAGGGAAAGGTAGTTGCTGTTAAAATTTTGAGTTATTAATCAAAAAAAATTGATTAACGATATATAAAGAGGAGGAATAAGGTATGAGATATGTTCACGTCGGTATAAACGTTACGAATTTAGAGAAGTCTATTGAATTTTATGAAAAGGTATTTGGTGTATCACCAGTTAAAGTGAAAACAGATTATGCAAAATTTTTATTAGAGACGCCAGGACTTAATTTCACGCTGAACGTGCGAGATGAAGTGAAGGGAAATCAGGTAAATCATTTTGGTTTCCAAGTGGATACAGCTAAAGAAATTACATTGCATAAAGAACGATTAGAAAAAGAAGGTTTCTTCGCGCGTGATGAGATGGATACGACTTGTTGCTATGCAGTACAAGATAAGTTTTGGGTAACGGATCCTGATGGTAATGAGTGGGAGTTCTTTTATACAAAAGCACATAGTGATGTTCATAAAATTGATGATCCATCTTGTTGCACGACTTCAAATGAGGTAGCTAAAAATTCTTGCTGTTAATAGGAGATGGAAAATAAAATGAAACGTTTATCTTTTCTAGACCGATATTTAACACTATGGATTTTTCTAGCGATGGCTGTTGGGATTGGTTTAGGGTTTGTGTTTCCTAGTGTAGTAGACGGACTAAATACATTACAGGTTGGAACGACGTCTATTCCACTTGCTGTTGGTTTAATTGTAATGATGTATCCACCATTAGCGAAAGTTCGCTATGAGGAAATGGGCCGAGTATTTAAAGATGTAAAAGTGTTAGTTCTATCTTTAGTACAAAATTGGATTATTGGTCCGGTACTTATGTTTGTGTTAGCAATTATTTTTCTTCCTGATAAACCAGAATACATGGTTGGTCTCATTATGATTGGGTTAGCACGTTGTATTGCAATGGTCATTGTTTGGAATGACCTTGCTGATGGGGATAAAGAGTATGCGGCAGGTTTAGTTGCTTTTAATTCGGTATTCCAAATGCTCTTTTTCTCAGTTTATGCATACGTATTTGTAACTGTAATTCCAGAATGGTTAGGGATTGAAGGTGCTATTGTCGATATTACAATGATAGAAGTAGCAAAATCAGTATTTATCTATTTGGGAATTCCTTTTATAGCAGGTATGTTGACACGCTTTGTACTAGTTAAATTAAAAGGAAGACAGTGGTATGAAAAGGTGTTTATACCTAAAATTAGTCCACTTACATTACTTGCATTGCTATTTACGATCATCGTTATGTTCTCTTTAAAAGGGGAGATGATTGTTAGCGTACCACTAGATGTAGTAAGAATAGCAATTCCATTACTCATTTATTTTATTGTAATGTTTTTTGTTTCTTTCTTTATGGGAAGAAAAATTGGTGCAAACTATCCGGTAACAACAACATTAGCATTTACAGCAGGTAGTAATAACTTTGAGTTAGCAATTGCTGTAGCAGTTGGTGTGTTTGGTATTCATTCGGGCGCAGCATTCGCTGCTGTTATCGGTCCTTTAGTTGAAGTACCTGTCATGATTGCACTTGTAAACGTTGCTTTTTGGTTTAAACGTAAATATTTTAATGATCAATCAGTCTAAATTTAAAAATAAAGGTGGAAAACAACATGGAAAACAAAAAGACAATCTATTTCTTATGTACAGGAAATTCATGCCGAAGCCAAATGGCAGAAGCGTGGGGTAAACAATATTTAGGGGATAAGTGGAATGTGTATTCTGCAGGAATCGAAGCACATGGAGTAAATCCAAACGCAATTAAAGCAATGAACGAAGTAAATATTGACATAACAAATCAAACATCAGATATAATTGATGCAAACATTTTAAATAGCGCTGATTTAGTCGTTACGCTTTGTAGTCATGCGGATGCTGTATGCCCATCTACTCCGCCGCATGTGAATCGTGTTCATTGGGGATTTGATGATCCAGCAGGAAAAGAATGGTCTGAATTTCAACGTGTGCGTGATGAAATTGGAGAACGTATAAAGCGATTTTCTGAAACAGGGGAATAAATAAAGGAAAGAGTCAATCTTCTATTGTGTTGGAGATTGGCTCTTTTTTATTATGTATTTCATTTACTTATCGCATCGCTTTAAAACCACTCTTAGGAGTAATACAGAATATTATGTGAAGATGGTAAAGTTTCATTTTATAATTTTTCATCTTATTAAAAGTTGATTTGTTAGAAAGGGCAATCATTTATTGATATAATGAATGGATGCGTGGCAGGAAATAGATAGAAAGATACTGCTAGTAATTTATACTTAAAATGTAGGGAGATTGAACAGAGTTATGGGGAATGAAAAAGAAATTAGTTCCGCTAAATTGATATGGAAGATGACGCGCCCGCATACATTAACGGCGACGTTTTCTCCTGTAATTTTAGGGACAGTGGCATCACTTTATGTTGCCAAAATTGATTGGCTGTTATTTATTGCGATGATGGCTGCATGTTTAGCATTGCAAATAGCAACGAATTTATTTAATGAGTACTATGATTTCAAACGTGGATTAGATACAGCTGATTCTGTTGGCATCGGTGGCGGAATTGTCCGTCATGGATTGAAACCAAAAAATGTTTTAACAGTTGCGCTTTTATTATATGTCGTAGCAGCAATTATTGGAGTTTATATTTGTATGAATAGCAGCTGGTGGTTAGTCGTCATCGGTTTAATTGGAATGGCGGTTGGCTATTTATATACAGGCGGTCCATTACCAATTGCGTACACCCCGTTTGGAGAATTAGTTTCTGGATTGTTAATGGGAACATGTTTTGTACTCATTGCTTTCTTTATTCAAACGAATACTGTAACGATTGAAAGTGTATTGATTTCCATTCCAATTGGAATTTTAGTAGGTGCAATCAATATGTCGAATAACATCCGAGATATCGAAGAAGATATTAAAGGTGGAAGAAAGACATTAGTAATCCTCCTTGGGAGAGAAAAAGCTGTGGTAACACTAGCGATAGCCTTTTTCATTGCGTATTTCTGGATTGCCGTAATTGTATTAATGGGTTATATAAGCCCTTGGGCACTAGTTATGTTCCTAGGTTTGAGAAAGCCAATTTCTGCGATTCAAAGTTTCCAAAAAGGGGCAAAGGATCCTGGGTATATGCGCATCGCAATGAAATCAACAGCGATGACAAATACGATTTTTGGCTTCTTATTATCAGCAGGATTATTAATTAGTTATTTGTTTTAAATGAAAAATATTGTTAAGTAACTTAACCCCAGTTTCTCAATTTTAATATAGAGAGATTGGGGTTTTTATTTTGACTTTGTTTCATGTTAAAAACAGTTTCATTTGAAATGCAAATACCAATAAATTGCAACTTCATCATTTTCAATATCCAAACCTTTATAAACAAGAAAATCAAACCCACCAATTACAAATCCGCATTTTTCATAGAACTTACATGCTGTGACATTATTATTTTGCGTTTCAAGCATGATACCTGGCATATTGCCTTTTTTTGCCCACTGCTTTGCTTGATCAACTAATCTTTTACCAACTCCGAGTGTACGATATTTTTTATCTACCGTTATATCTTCTATGTAAGCATAGTGGTTCCAATTCTTTTTTAATACCATTAATCCAATGATTTGGTTATGTAACAGAGCTATGTAAATGACTTGATTAGGTTTATTTATATATTTATTGTAAGCCAGTTCTTCATTATCATCTTGATTTTGTAAATAACTTTTTTCATAACTTGGAACGTCTTCTACTGTATATTCTATGCGTCTATTTCCTTTGGAAAGAGAAAGAATTAACCGAGCATTCACTATAAAACTGTCATCAATCTCCGGGAGATTATCTAAATCATTTGTTTCTAACTCTCTAATTACAAGGTTCATCGGAGTACCTCCACATAATAATATTTCTTCTAGTTCTTCATTTGGTTCAAATGAATTCCAATTACAAAATTATAATGGAATTTCAATAGTACGGCTATCTTTGTATTTTATCTTTATACCGGCATGCTGTTATCTTGATGTAAAATATTGTTTAGAAAGAGTAGTATTTTTTATTTTGGATGTATATCCAGTTTTCAAATTTAACTGTAGTAGAGAAACAAATATTTTTTTAAAGAGTGGATGCAATACGCTATTCTTTAACTAATTTCGACATTATCTGCATTTTATCTTCACCTTCCTCTATTAATCTATTTATTGTAAATATCAGCTGAAGTTAATGTTTAGCTGCATAAATAATGAATATGAAAATGAGTAGGGAAAGGATCGAAACATAATGAAAGAATCACAAAATAAGAAAAAAACAAATGTAGTAACGAAGGCAATACTATCTCTAGTAGTTGTTTTAGCAACGACCTTTTTTACGTTTTTTTTAATAGGGAAATGGAACTCTATCCCAGCGAAAGGGGTAGCTAATGAAAGTATTCAGCTAGCTAATACGCAACAACAAGAAAAGAAAAAGGACACATCGCTGGCAAAACAGAAAAGACCTGATGGAAAACCAGTAGGAAGGGTTGTTTATTTAACATTTGATGACGGTCCTAGCGAATTAACTGGGAAATTTTTAGATGTACTAAAAGAGCAACATGTTTCTTCGACATTTTTTATGCAAGGTAGCAATTTACAGAATACTGGTTTTCAGGAAAATGTAAAACGAGCAGTAAAAGAAGGACATTATATTGGTGCACATAGTATGACACATAATAGTGATAAGCTATACAAAAAAGGACAATTTGTAACGGAGATGAAAGAAACGTTAGCTCTTATTCATAATATTACAGGTACAACTCCTAAACTAGTCCGTCCCCCATATGGATCTGCACCAGGATTAAAGGGGCAGGACATTCGTAACAAAATTGTAGAAGCAGGAATAAAAGTTTGGGATTGGACGATAGATTCAAATGATTGGAAATTAAAAGGTAACCCACAGCAAATTATAGAAAATGTAAAGCGTACAACAACAGAAGATGTGGAAGTAGTTCTAATGCATGAAAAACTACAGACATTACAAGCGCTTCCGGAAATTATTAAATTTTATAAGGAAAAAGGATATGAATTCGGGGTATACAATGAAGCGGATCATTTTCAACTAAACTTCCAGAAAGATCAACGTCTATAGTATAAACATAATTATTTTAAAAGGTGTTTTCCATTACTAAATCAATAACTAAGCCAAAAGTCGATTTCTTATTTTATAAAGAAATCGGCTCTTTCGTTTATGTATTACGTTACAAGAGTTTCCTTATTTTCTTCGGAATGTCCTTTTTAGAAATGTATGCAACAGAGTCTTTATAGTAAGAGTATTTTGTTGGGGGTAATCAAAAACACGTATATTAAAATATAAAAATTCACCTTAATACTAAAGGATACATGACAACGCTTCCTATAAATTCTTCTCAATAATTGAAAATAAAATCAATCCAGATTATTATATTGTTATTGTAATTATAAATGTAATTACATTTTATTGAAGGAGGATACAAAGATGAAAAACTCAAAAGGCTCTATTGAATCAGAGATAAGCAAAGCAATTACTCACTGGGAAAAGGACTACCTAGGACGCGGGTCTATATCCGTTAAGACAGATATATTACGGGATATGATTATCGTAAATTTACAAGGTATTTTAACGCCGGCTGAATATACGGTTTGCGAAACAAAAGACGGTATGCTAACGATAAAGAAAAATCGTTCGGAGCTAGTTGAATCTGGAATTGACGATTTGAAAGAGATCATACTAGAATTAACTGGAGAAAAAGTGAAAAGTTTTCATACGGATATAAGTTCGCGTACAGGTGAGCGAGTAATGATTTTTAAATTGTTTCATAATCTTGAGGAAAAGTTTTAAAAATTAAAACCATCGTAGGGTTAGTGGGAGATAATTAAGAAACCTAAAAGTTTTGCACTTTATTTATATTTATTAACATGATAATAATTAAAAACTTGAAATTATTTACGTGTACTGAATTTTAATTGAAATAACGCTCAAAAAACTGATAAATAAATTGACAAATTGCTTAATATAGTTTATCTTATAATTGTTTTAAAAAATTAATAGATGCTTATTTTAAATGTTTGCTATAATTAAGGCTTTAGCATTTTTTTAATATATAATATTGACTAAATGAAAAAGTTTCTTAATTGAAAGATAGCGCATAACATAAATTAATATATTGATTGCATAATCTAGGAGATCAGAGATATACTGTTATTTTTAATAGGAGTAATACATACATTACTATCCTCTATAAAATGGGAGCTCTTCAAAAAACTTTATTGAAGTTAGTTGAAGTGAAACCGACAATCTCCATAATTCAATGATGATATAAAATCATTGAATTATGGAAGTTGTCGGTTTTTTTTATGGAAAAAACGATGTACTAAAAAGAGTGAGTGAAAATTGAAATTAAAAAAACTATCGTAATGAAAAGGAATTTTTATAGGTTATTTTCGCTTAGAAGGGAGTATTTAACATGTTAATTTCGCTGAGTTCATCAACACTGTTAACTTTATTTTTTATGGCGCTTAGTGCTTCTTGGCTAAGTGGATTATTATTTTTAAATGCAAGGATACCTTTACGTTTTGTTCATATCCATATTGGTATCGCTGCTTTACCTTCATTGGTTTCTTTACTCGCACTTGTGAATAACAATGGAGATAGAGTTGTGGGGCCTTGGCATCTAGATACTTTAGCTTGGTTAATGGCTTTCTTTGTTCTTACAATTGGTTTAATCATTCAGCGTTTCTCTGTACGTTATTTAATGGGAGATCGCTCATATCGAAAATACTTTGCACTTTTTACATTTACTACAGGTGTATCTTCGGTTGCATGGTTAAGTGATGATCTTCGCTTAATGCTCATTTGTTGGGGAGCAACGCTTATAGGATTGGTTCTACTTATAGGGCTAAATAAAGGGTGGAAAGTAGTTAGTGAAGCAACTAAAATCTCTGGCTACCTATTTACAATAAGTTGGATTGCCTTACTATCAGCTATCATTTGGCTTTTTCAAGTAACAGGACAGTGGCAGTTAACATCAGTTTTAACGAATGAAAATGTAGTGCTACATGGAACATTGGAGAGAACAGGAATTAACTTATTAATTATATTAGCGGTGATGATTCCAGCAGCACAATGGCCTTTTCAAAGATGGTTAATTGAGTCTGCTGTTGCTCCAACTCCTGTTTCTGCTATTATGCATGCGGGTTTAGTAAATGCTGGCGGTATCATGTTAACTAGATTTTCACCTCTTTTTCATGATGATATTGCACAAATAATTTTACTAATTTTCTCTAGTATTTCTATCTTAATAGGTACAGGAATTAGTTTAGTCCAAGTTGATTATAAACGTCAGCTAGTAGGTTCAACTATTGCACAAATGGGATTTATGCTTATTCAATGTGCATTAGGCGCCTATTTAGCGGCTATTATTCATTTAATTTTACATGGTTTGTTTAAAGCTACACTATTTTTACAAGCTGGTTCTTCCGTGCAACGTTTTGGGGTAGTGAATCAGTCTAATGAAAAGATGTCCAATTTATGGATTATAGTTGGGCGAGTTTTAGGATTATTTATAGCAATTGCTTTCTGGTTTATGACTTCTGGAGAGGGGTATCAACTAGTTAGTGCGTTAATCTTAGGCTGGTCACTATACTTTTCGTGGAAACAACTTGTTGTTTTTGGAGAGGGAAGAATGGGACGGATTGCTGGCTTAATTGTTTTGATTGGAGTTTCTCTCATTTACTATACCGTTCATAATTCTCTTTATAAATGGTTGCATACTGATATTTATCAAAGTGTTCAACCTTCAGCTCCAGCCGTTATCTTTGTTATATGTATTTTACTATTTAGTAGTGTTATTAGTACTTTCGTTACTCGTCATCAATCTTCTACTTTATTCGCTGTACTTTATCTTTGGTTAGTTCGAGTAGGTGAGGCGAGACGAAAGTCAGTAGAAAGTCACCCAAGCTATCTGAAACATTATGTATCAAAGGGAGGTAATTCGTGATGAGCATACCGTCAATATTAAAGAAAGATACAAACATTGATATGCAAGAAAATAATATAAATGATTTAGTTGCATCTGCTAGCCGAGTTATTGCGCCACTTTGGCCTATCTCTACGTTTGCAGCTCACCACCCTTGGATGGGACTTGAAAAGCAATCATTTGAACAAGTCGCAAATTGGTTAAAAGAAGCTCGTAATGTGGATATTTATCCTAGTGCCTCCATGATTCATTCGGCAAAAGCGAAAGGTGAGATTGAGGAATCATTTTTACAAATGAGTTTGTCTCGTTGGCTGGATTCACAATCTTTTCATATTCCGCGAGAGAAAGCAGAGCGATTTTGCCAAGCAGCTTTAAAGTTAGAAAAATTACCTTCTAGTCTATTATCATCGCCAGAAGTAAATAAATTGGCAGAAGAAATGAATTATATAAATACAGCAAGTATGCAAGCCTCTGTTATGCAGCCAATAAGTTCGCTTATAGAGAGTCAAAATAGTGAAAACCTATCTGATGTTCTTAATTATCATATCATTAAATGGTGTAAATTATATCTTGATGAATCCGGATCAAATTGGACGATGCCAAATCGAGAGAAAGGTTTTTATCGTGCATGGCAACACCTTATTAAATTTGATCCAGCGTTCAGTAAAAATGAGCGTAAAGTTTTAAAAGATTGGCCACAAGATGCCGAAGTAGCTTTAGCGAGAGCATTATCTGAACTAGGAATTTCTAAATCTAACATACAATCTTACCTTGAAGGGCACTTACTTTCTTTGCCTGGGTGGGCAGGAATGATACGATGGCGCTCACAACAATCAATTCAGGAACAGGAACTTCTCATAGAATATTTAGCAGTTCGAATTTCTATGGAGCTGGCTATTGTAAAACCCTATTTACCTTTAAAAAATCAAAAGGTTGAGAAAAAAGTTTCGATCGTCCCACTTATAGCTTCTTGGATCTATTGGGGGAATATTTCAACACGGGAATGGTTACAAATGCCTGCTACTGAACAAAGTGAATTATTAGTATTCGCTTATCGTTTTGATGAAAATATTCGCAAGAAACTTTGGCTGGAAGCTTGGGAACAAACGCATGCAGAGCAATTAAGGGAGAAGATTGCTTCTACACAACGTGCAACCAATGATAAAAAGCGTGTATTAGCTCAATTAGCATTCTGTATTGATGTACGTTCAGAACCGTTTCGTCGCCATCTTGAAAAATTAGGTCCGTTTGAAACATTTGGAATAGCTGGTTTCTTTGGGTTACCAATTGCAACTAGTGAACTAGGTAGTAATAACAACCATCCTTCTTTGCCAGTTATACTCAAACCGAAACATCAAATAAAAGAGCTCACAAATGAAAATGAACTTAAATCTTATGAGCAACGTAAGAGGGTAGGCAGTTCGGTCCGTTATACTTTTAAAACGATGAAACAGAACGTAATGACAAGTATGGCGCTACCTGAGTTAAGTGGTCCTTTATTTGGTCTACAGATGGTGACAAGAAGCTTTGTTCCAAGAGGAGTTGGTGGTTTCATTCGTAAACTTCGTAAAACTATGTTACAAAAACCTGATACAACATTCTCGCTTAATCATGTTCATGACACAAAGGGTGAGATACCTATCGGTTTTACGAAAGAAGAAAAAGTGAACTATGTGCGTCAAGCTTTAAAAATGGTGGGACTGACAGAAAAATTTGCTCCTTTAGTTGTAATGTGCGGACATAGTAGTCAAAGTACGAACAACCCTTATGCTGCAGCACTTGAGTGTGGTGCTTGTGGCGGAGCAGCAGGAGGATTCAATGCAAGAGTTTTTGCTACTTTATGTAATCTTCCAGAAGTGAGAGAGGCGTTGTTTGCTGAAGGTATTAAAATTCCTGAGGATACCATTTTTGCAGCAGCTGAACATAAAACAACAGTGGACGAATTGGAATGGATTTACGTCCCAGAACTTTCGGAAACTGCGCAAGAAGCATTTGATTGTATCGAATCGATTATGCCAAATGTGAGCCAACATGCAAATAGAGAGCGTTTAACGCAATTACCAAATTTTAAAACGAAAATAAAAAATGCGAGTAAAGAGGCACATCGATTTGCAGAAGATTGGAGTGAAATACGTCCAGAATGGGGATTAGCTCGTAATGCATCTTTTATTATCGGGCAACGAGAATTAACTCAGGATTGTGACTTAGAAGGTAGGGCTTTCCTTCATAATTATGATTGGAAACAGGATGAAAGTGGCGATATATTAGCTAACATTATTGCAGGACCAGGAACAGTAGCTCAGTGGATAAATCTACAATATTACGCTTCAACTGTAGCTCCTCATTATTATGGTAGTGGAAACAAAACAACCCAAACTGTAACCGCGGGTCTAGGTGTTATGCAGGGAAATGCAAGTGATTTGTTGCCAGGCTTACCTTGGCAATCCGTTATGCAGTCAGATAGTGAGACGTATCATTCACCACTTCGTTTACTAATTGTAATTCAAGCGCCTAGTCAATATATAGAACGTTTGCTAAATAATGATTTCACATTTCGAGAAAAAGTTCAAAATGGATGGGTTAGACTTGCAAGTGTTGATCCAGAGGGACACTGGAAAAACTGGTAACAATCATGTAATACATAATCAACTATTGTTACTAGCTTAAAAGTTTCATAAATACAATAATGAAGAAGGAGTGCTCCATATGAATTCAAAGAATAAAAAAGTTTTATTGTTAACAGACATTAAACATGAAATAGAGCCTATTATCCAACAAGTAACTAACATTCAACAAGAAAACATGTTGACTATACACAGCTACGATTCTGTAATTGTACATCCTTATGGAGATATAATGAGATCTATTATTATTGCTATTTATCAAGAAAATGTTGAAGAAATTTTTGTTGTAGGAATAGAGGATAAAGAAACAGATGTAGTTAATCTACAAATTCAACGTGATTCCATAAAAAATAACAGGGAAATAGACTATCTCTTTGAAAATTGCATGCCTGAATTTTCAAGTGATAGCCTCCATGAATGGCTAAGTGGAAAAGAAAATGTTAGTGAAAATATTGAGAAGAGTATAGATATGATTCGTCATCATCCACTAGTACCGTCTGATGTTAAAGTTCATGGTTTCAAGATTGATAGAACAGGGGAAAAAGAAACGGTTGTTAAAGTTTCTACTAATAAGATAGTTGAAAAAGTTAACTAATTTATTAAAGACAAATAAATTCTTATGTATAAATCGCTGTTGTATAATAAAATTTATTATGTTTTAAAAATCAGAAGGGATAGCCATGCAAAATAAAATTATTGTTATGTTTCAAAAAGATTTTCGTTTATATGATAACCCAGCTCTATTTGAGGCTGTTCAGTCTGGTGAGGTTCTTCCTGTATATATACAAGAGGAAACTTTTTCAATAGGAAGTGCGTCAAAGTGGTGGTTGCACCATGCTGTAATAGATGTAAAGAAGCAACTTGAGGCATTGGGCTCTACTTTAATAATTCGTAAAGGACGTACGGAGGAAGAAATACTTTCTCTCATAGAGCAATTAGATATAACGGCTGTATATTGGAATATTTGTTATGATCCGGACAGATTACAATCTAATCAAAAAATGAAAATGATGTTAGAGGATAAAGGTATTATCTGTAAAGAATTTAATTCGCATTTATTATTAGAACCGTGGATTATTAAAAAGAAAGATAACACTGAATATAAGGTGTTTACGCCTTTTTACAATGCATTTCAAAAGCAGGTAATACCTAAACCTTTTAGCAGAGTGCAGAGTATAAAGTGGGGAAACTCTTTACCAGCAAGCTTATCTGTTTCAGAATTACACTTGTTGCCGACTATACCTTGGACATCTCATATGGAAGTAATATGGGATCCGACAGAAGAAGGGGCATATAAAACATTCAAGAAATTTTTCTCTAGTAAATTAGTCTCTTATAGTGAAGGAAGAGATTTTCCAGGTCAAAATGTCCATTCGATGTTGGCACCGTATCTTTCATTCGGTCAAATATCAGTAAAGCTAATGTTTCATTACTTAATAAATAAAAGTACCGAAAGACAATGTAGTCTTTTTGAAAAACAAGTTAATAGCTTTATACGTCAATTAATTTGGCGAGAGTTTTCTTATTATTTACTATATCATTATCCATTTACAGTATATAAACCTCTTAATAAGAGCTTTGAAAATTTCCCGTGGGATAAGGAAGAGGAGTTATTAAGAGTATGGCAAAAGGGGAAAACGGGTTATCCGTTTATTGATGCGGGAATGCGAGAACTATGGCAAACAGGTTTTATGCATAACCGGGCAAGAATGGCTGTAGCCTCTTTTCTTGTAAAGCATTTGTTAATTCCGTGGCAAGAAGGAGCAAAATGGTTTATGGATACACTACTAGATGCTGATATTGCAAATAATACAATGGGATGGCAATGGGTTGCTGGAAGTGGAGCAGATGCATCACCGTACTTTCGTATTTTTAACCCAATCACACAAGGAGAAAAGTTTGATAAAAATGGAGAGTATATAAGAAGATGGGTACCAGAATTAAGAGATATCCCAAACAAATATATACATAAGCCTTGGGAAGCACCTGAGCATATTTTACAAAAATCCAATATAAAACTTGGGGATACATATCCTTTTCCGATTGTTGATCATAAGGCAGCACGGGAGAGAGCCCTTTGTGCATATAAAAGTATGAAAGAATTTGTATGAAATAGGTTAAACAATATGTATTTTGAATTTTAATATTAGAATTTTATCCATTACAAGGACATACTAATCATATAAAGTTTCTATAATCTTCTAGTAAAAAGGAGAATGTTTATGAAAAAATCTAGTATTATAGTATTTTTACTAACATATGGTTTGTTTTATGTTTCTAGTGTTTTATTCCCTATTGATCGTACTTGGTATGATGCGTTAGAAAAGCCGTCTTGGACACCATCTGGTATGACAATCGGAATGATATGGGCTGTATTATTTGGACTTATTGCATTATCAGTTGCAATTATTTACAACAACTATGGATTCAAGCCAAAAACATTTTGGTTTATTTTCCTTTTAAATTATATGTTCAATCAAGCGTTCAGCTACTTTCAATTTAGTGAAAAAAATTTATTTTTAGCAACAGTAGATTGTTTACTAGTCGCTATTACTACGTTACTTCTCATTATGTTTTCTTCCAATTTATCTAAAGTATCGGCATGGTTGCTAATCCCATATTTTTTATGGTCTGCATTTGCTACATATTTATCTTGGACAATTTATAGTATAAATTAAAGACGTAAATGAAAACTTGAGCACAATGAAAATGCTCGAGTTTTTATGTTTATTAATGATAATCTAAAGTATAGAATATACACATCTTAGGGAGGTCATATGTGTGAAGAAATGGATAAAAATTGTTCTGTACTCTGTATTAGGTATTTTAATGATCGGAAGTATTACTTTTTTAACTTGGTCTCAGTTTACTTATAAACCAACGAAAGAGGCTTTGTCTTTAGTAGATGATAAAAAAGATGAAGATTATATAGTTTTTGGAGAGAAAGATGCAAAAATAGGAGTTATTTTTTATCAAGGAGCTAAAGTAGAAGCCGAGGCTTATAGTTACTTAGGAGAAGCTCTTGCAAAAGATGGGCATTTTGTAGTAATGCCTAAGTTACCATTAAACTTAGCGATATTTGGAATAAATGAGGTAGATAGTGTAATTGAACAGTATCCTGAAGTTCAAAAATGGTATGTTGCGGGGCATTCAATGGGCGGAGCTATGATTTCTAGGTATGCCTTTCAACATGAAGAAAAGGTAGACGGGATTATTTTCTTAGGTTCGTATCCTGCAGATGACTTCTCTACTAAGTCGATTCCGATGTTATCAATTTACGGGGAAGTAGATGCTTTAGCAACTGTAGAAAAAATAGAGAACAATAAAAAGTTAATGTCAAAGAATACAACTATGCACATGATAAAAGGGGGCAATCATGCTCATTTTGGCATGTATGGCGAGCAAAAAGGTGACAATGCGAGTTTAATTACGCCAAAAGCACAACGAGATGAAACAGTGAAAGTAATTGAAGAATGGTTATTGAAACAATGATAACGAATTTAATAAATCTACCGAAAGAATTCTCCTAGCGGTAGATGTGAGAGAGAATAAAGAGCCAAATCGTACGAATTGGCTCTTTTATTTATTTGCTATCTCCAATTGTCCCCTTATTTTCTCTGGAATATCCTCTTTAGAAATAATATCGTAAGAATACACATACTTTCCTTTCACATGAATTTTTAAGTAAGTTTTTCTTATAAAATCATTAGGCGTGTTCGTTCCAACATTATATTCTTTTTCATTGCTTAATTCATCAACAGCTTTTAGTGAGTACATAGCTTTTCCTTTTTGATGATAATCCGGAACACCATATCCTTTCGCAACGGCATATACATTTTTTTCTTCAGCAATCGGATTAAATCTGTCTAAATCCCCGCGTAATATGAAAGGTAGTAAGTATATAGGAAGGCCTATTCCTAATATGCAAATTACAAACTTCTTCATGGTCATTTCTCCTCTTGTTCATTTACAGGATTCAGTATAGAAAAAAATTCTTATAAATATAGAGGGAAATTCCTTAAAGTTTTCTTAATAAAGTTTTACCATGTGAAAAAAACTAACTTGAGCATTAAGCTTGCGGAATGAATAACCAAATAATTTTTTTCTTTATTTTTTGATATTTCTTAAGAACCTATCAAGAAATAAGTGAGTTTTAGGATTTAGAATAAATGTATCTTACAGTAATAAGAGAATTATCTAAATAAATTAGAGTGAGAACAATTAAAGAAAATATCTTGTGGGGTGCTGCTTTCTTTTAGAATAGAGAACCCCATGGGTCAGTTACATGTAATGCAGCGCTGTGCTTCTATGTCACTGAAAAATCTAATGATAAAAAAAGAGGGGGAAGGCATTTTTTATTGAAGTTTGTTAATGATAGATTTTTAACTAGTTAGGGGGGATCGTAAAATAGATTATTAATCTCTTTAATAATTTTTATTTTCCTTATAGTTGGCATATTGTATTAGAAATTTTTAATTTTGAAAGGAGAATCAATAATTATGGATAAGAAAAGAAGAATAAGTAATAAGCTATTACTTGTCAGTGCAATTTTTACAATAGCAATTCCCTCAGTCTCATATGCGGAGGAAGTAATTTCACCTGAAAATTTTACGAGTTCTTCAAGTTTGTATGAGGGACGGAATACGGAAATATTGAAAACAAGCTTATATCCTGATACATATAATTATCCGTTTAACTACCAATTTAGTTCGAAATTAAAGGAAGCAAACACAACTATAAAAAAAGTAGACAATAGTGATGATGAAAATCCTATTATATCTACTACTCTTTCATTTATTCGCCATATGAATAGTGAAGATTATAAATCTGCATTTGATTTAACCTCAAGGTCATTACAGAAAATAATATCCGAAGAATGGTTGAAGAGCTATTGGGAGGGACTGCCAGTTCAATTACAAGCAGGTTCTTTTATAGAAATTGGAGAGGTTACACAAAAAGAGACAAATCCTGTTCATACAAATGTGGAGATTCAATTAGTTTTTGAAAAAATGACTGTACCTTTACTAATTAAACTAGATCCATCTGGAAAAATAGACGATTTTCAACTCAGCATGTCGTTTAGTCCTGTTGCAGAGCGTCCATCATATAGTAAGCCTGAGTCATTTGTTGATAAAGAAGTAGTAGTTGGAAGTGGTGCATTTCCATTACCAGGAACATTGTCGGTTCCAAAAGGAAAGGGGCCTTTTCCAGCGGTTATTCTTGTTCAAGGATCAGGAGCAACTGATCAGGATGAAACAGCGTTTGCTTTAAAACCATTTCGCGATTTAGCTGAAGGTCTTGCATCGAAGGGAATTGCTGTCCTTCGCTATAATAAAAGAACGTATGAACATGGGTTGAAAACACAATTCAGTCCCTTTTATACAGTTGATAAAGAGACAACAGATGATGCTCTTCTTGTAACTCAATTTCTTAAAAATGAGCCTCTAATAAATAAGAATCAAATATATATTCTTGGTCATAGTCAAGGTGGAATGATGCTTCCGAAAATGATTGAAAAAGACCAAAATAAAAATATTGCTGGAGCAATTGTAATGGGAGGGCCAGCTCGTACGATCCAAGACGTTGTTTTAGATCAATTTGAGTACCTTTTCTCTATTGGAGCAATGAACCTGGATCAATATAAATTCTACAAATCGCAATTCGAATTATTAAATGATCCCAATTTCTCTGGTCAGAATCCCCCAAAAGATTTTTACTTAGGGTCAGCAGTATTTTGGGATTCTATACGGAAAATTAAAGCGGCAGAAATGTCAAAAGAACAAAAGACACCGCTTCTTATTATTCAAGGAGAAAGAGACTATCAAGTTCAATCAAAAATTGAAATTCCTCTTTGGAAAGAACAATTAAAAGAACGAGATAACGTAGATTATCGACTATATCCAAAGTTAAATCATTTCTTTACAGAGGGTGATGGGGAAATAAGTAAGCCAGATGAATATTATAGTCCTGCTAATATCCCTGAGTATGTTATAAATGATATTGCTGCTTGGGTGCAAGGCAGATCGCAATTAAATTAGCAACCATATGTTTTAATAAGGACTTTCTTTCCGTAATCAAAATAGAAATATTTTGATTAGGTTGTATGTTTTTTTAAAGCACTCTTTGAAAAGGAGTGCTTTTTTATTTTGCTATGATTTCTATAAAACAATGGGCTTACCTTCCAAACAAATCGTTATTTGGAGCGCTTTTATCAAAGCAAAGTGCTTGTGACATTTCTTTGATATTAAAAACATGAATAACCTATTGTGTAAAATTTTTTGAAAATTTAGGTTTAACATCTTTAAAATAGGTGTATTACATATTACATAACAACTAAATAAAAAAATAAAAAATCTAAAGGAGGAAAGATACGATGCATACGAATGAAAGAAAAACGGTAGTTTATGAATATCAAAATGAACAGGAAGTAGTTATGAAAGTAAAAGAGCTAGAATTGCAAGGGGTTCGCCACGATGACATTTATGTTTTAGCACATGAAAAACATATAACAAAAAGGATTGCGGATGATACAAACACAAATACGATTGGAGTAAAAGAACAAGGATTGGGAACAAGTATTATCAACTTTTTCTCCAAAAAAGGGGACGAACTTCGAAATCAAATGGAAGAAATGGGGTTGTCGAAGGAGGAAGCTAACTTATATGAAGAAAAACTAGATCAAGGGAAGATTTTACTCCTAGTAACAGCTGAAGTACCAATGGCGAATGCTAGGCAGCCGCAAAACTATCATTCTCTGTAATAGATTGCAACATCTGATAAATAGGTAAGGGAATTATTTTAGTTTGTAGCATGGAAGAAAATAAAAATAGAAAAGGATGAGAAAAATGAAACATACAATATTTAAATATGCTGTGATTGGAATTACGACCGGAGTCATAGTCTCCCTATTAAAAAAAGAAAATCGGAAAGCTATACAAACAAAAGGAAAAAGCGTAAAAGAAAAACTACAAGAAGGAAACATAAAGGAAACATTGGAGAAGGTAACTGAGACAAGTAAACAATTTTCTGTAACTGCAGCTAATGTTGCAAAACAAACATTACCACAACTGCTTACAGCCACACCAGTTGTCATTTCTACCATTAAAGACTTAACAGAAAACGAAAATAATAAAAAGAAAACAGGTGAAAAGGATTACGAAATAAATGAAAATAGTAAGAACTTAGACGGGGAAAAAACGAAAAATGAAAAGAAATATGTGAAAGAAGGGAAAGAAGAGAGTGCCTAGATTTAATTCTAAAAATAGAAAGTGAGGAAAAAAGTATGAAATCTCTGTATGCAATTGATGTAGGAATTGGCTTTACCAAAAGGGCATATCGACAGGATGTAGATTCTGAGATGACAATCAAGAGTGAAGCTTCCACACTAGCCCCTGTACCTAATCATGCTGAAAGTGAAGATTTAACAAAGGTAAGTTTTATAGACTTAGATTTTGCATACTACATGGGAAATGAAGCACATCAATCTGACGCTTCGTTTCTTCCTCCATTTGACGAAGAAATAGACAATTATTATGAAAGCGAACGATTTAAACAACAAATATTTGGTTGCATTGCAAAGGATTATAAAGAAAATATCGTGTTACCTCTAGTTGTTACCGGGCTTCCCGTTACTTGTTTTGGTAGTCAGCATGAGCAATTACAACGTGCACTAAAAAAAGAAACTTCCGTACAAATTGATGGGAAATTTATTCATATTACGGTGGAAAATGCTTTGATTCTTCAGCAACCAGTCGCTTTACATGCCTATTTCTTAAAAGAGGGAATTATTCAGGAACGAGATCGCATCTTAATTATTGATGGCGGATTTCGTACAGTAGAAATGACAGATATGAAACAGAATGTCATTTTAAATCATTATGAGGCGGAACTAGGATGTAGCAAGCCTTTGAAAAATATTAAGAATATCGTGCAGAATCATGAGGGTGAAAGTAATCAATTGCATATTAACGACATGCCAAACATATTAGAAAAAGGATATGAATGTCGAGAAGAAAATCATGAGACAAGTCAAATTCATACTTTGATTCAAAAAGAGTTGGATGCACACTTCCAAGACGTCATGCGTGTATTACAAGAACAATTTAAGTTAGAACAGTATAACACTATTATTTGGACAGGAGGAATAGTAGATCTTCACAAAAAACGAATTGAAAAAATGCAAAGTGAAATTTCTTCTTTCCGTATGGTAGACGCTTCGAAAGAGGCTGCACTCCATGGATACTACATTATTGGGAGTCAAGTATTTGAGGACATCACCAATCAATCTGCATATGAATCCAAATTATAATAACGAATGAAATGGAGTTCGTTGAATAGACGTGCCAAATTATGTAGCTTCTTTTCCACATATAATAAATTCTTTATAAGAAAAGATAAAAAGTGCTTGTATAGAGGAAATGTTTAAAATTGAAAATAAAAATAACTAATATATAGGGGGTCTTCCTTTTAAAAGAATAAGACCTCCTATGTTATTTATTTTGTAATTTAGATGATCTAAAAACTCTTCCTCCAAGACATGAATACCTACATACAAATTTCGTATTACGGATATGATTCGATCAAACATAAAACTATTTAGAAAGGAAGAATAATATGGAATGCATAAAAATGACGAAATGGAGTTGGTATCATGTGAAAACTAGTGAGCTTGAAAAACTTTCTTCTATAATCCCTCGTGATGTAACATCTTATTTCGCTCAATTTGTAAAGAAAATAAGTTCTCCTTGTGAAAATGGATTATATGTTTATACGTTATCACCAAGTCAAACTTGTGTATATGGTTCGTTTTTATATGATCAAGATAAAAAGGACGCCAAAATTCAAAAATTTCTTCATTATTTCGTAGCTGATGGAATACTGATAACAGTTCAGGAAAAAGAGGAAGAGGATTTCCGAAAATTAATACATAATTTCCCTATGGATACAAAAAATTGTAATAGTTCCGCTGAAGGATTATGTGCTATCTTATCAATGTTTATATCTCATTATTTGCGAAAGGTTGACTACTTTGAAAACAATTTCAGAAATGTATTATGGGATTTTTACCATCATAATAACATAGCAGTTTTAGAAAGGATTTATCATATTCGTCATGAATTATTTATGAACACACATGTGTTTCGCTTAATACAAGAAGTGTTACAAGGATTGGAGGAAGCTTGGTTAGAAAAACTAACAAGCACCCTTTGTTATAAACAAACACACGTAAAATTAGAGCGTGGATTACAACTTGTCAAAGAGTACCAAGAAGAATTAGACACGATGATTCATTTACAAGAAGTTGTTTCTTCTCATCGTGGGAATGAAATTATGAAAGCTCTTACTGTATTAACTGCTGTGAGTACGCCTTTGACAGCCTTAGGAGCATTATGGGGTATGAATTTTAAATACATGCCTGAACTAGAATGGAAATATAGCTATTTAATCGCTCTCTTATTTATTATTTTCATAACTGGGGGGATGTATATGTATATGCGATTCAAAGGATGGACAGGTGACTTATTACGAGTAAAGAAAAAGAAATCTTTTTTTAAATCTAATTAATCCTGTTGATAAAAAATATGATAGATATATTGTTTGTAATATTTATTAATTGGGGTAGTACCATATCCCCATCAAGTTAAAGTTTTGATGTCCTCGCAATGATAAAAATGGTGAATATTTATATGAAAGATTAGAGCTCTCCTTCCTGTAGGAGAGCTCTAATCTTTGTTTAAAAACTATATCATATACATGGGGGCAGACTCATCATCTGAAATTTGTCCGGATTCAATTTAGAATATGGCAAAAGAGAACTTGCGATTAAAAACAAGCTCTCTTTAAAAGAAATAACGTAATTGAGATACTTATATATTAACAATTGTTTTCTTCTAATTCCATATGTCATATGTTGAGAAATAAATTATAAATAGATTGATAAAGCTAAAATGAATGATTGACATAATATTTTGACGATAATATAATGAATCTCGAATTCAAGATAACTTGTAAGGGATTGGTAATTATGAGCATGATTAACGATGAGAGCTTATCTTTAAAGTTATTTGTTATATTATCAAGGGCAGTACAGTCAATTACTAAGCGTATTGAAGAGGATATAAAAAGTTATGGACTTAATCCAACTGAATTTGCAGTGCTTGAGCTACTGTATAGTAAAGGCGATCAGCCTATACAAAAAATTGGAGACAAAATATTACTTGCAAGTAGTAGTATCACGTATGTAGTGGATAAGTTGGAAAAGAAGAGGTTCTTAATACGAAAACCATGTCCTAAAGACCGCCGTGTCATGTATGCGTCAATTACTTCAGAAGGTATTGAACTAATGGATATTATTTTTCCTCAGCATAAAGAGGCGATTCAGCAAATATTTGGTGGTTTGGACTATATTGAGAAAAAAATGATAATCGAAAAGTTGAAAAAATTAGGGTATTATGCACTCGAACTATAAATTTTTAGAAATATATCTCGAATTAGTAATGTCCTAATTAAATATAATTTAAATAAATAGGAGGAAAAATTAATAAATGGTAGTAAATTTATTATAATACAAAATGAATAAAGCGTGTAATTTCAATCGGTATAATATGAAATAAAGTTGTTATGTTAACGTATACATATCGTCCTTTAAATTATAAATCTTTCATAAAGCGGAGAGTGGGTATCAAGAATGGAATTACGTCATTTAGAGTATTTTATTCAAGTTTGTAATAATAATAGTTTCACTAAAGCTGCGGAAGTTCTAGGTATTTCACAGCCGACTTTAAGTCAACAAATACGAGTTTTAGAAGGTGAACTTGATACACCCTTGTTTCATCGAGTTGGAAGAGGTATCAAAATGACAGAAGCGGGTAAGCTGCTATTTGATAAAGGAAAATTTATCATGCAACAATTTGATGACGTTTATAATGAAATTTTTGAATTAAAGGGTGTAAAAAGAGGTGTGATTACTATAGGAGGTTTATTAGAGGATCTCACTTATTTAACACCTTATATTATGAAGTTTCAACAACATTATCCCAACATTGTAGTAAAGATTATAGAATCCGAAGTTGCTGTAAATCAAATCGTTGACAAAAATATTGATTTCGGGATTACACGTAGTGCTCAAATTCCAGACACATTAACAAACACCCTTTTGTATAGTGAAGAGCTCGTCCTTGTAATTCCAAAAAATCATCCTTTAAATGAAAAATCATTTGTTTCTTTTCAAGAATTAGTAGGGCTCAGTAGAGTAATGGTTTCATGTAGTTGTCGTGAATCTATTAAGATATATTGTGAGAGTTTAGGGTTATCTTTATCTGAAGCAAATATAGAAACAAAATCTTCTATTTCTCTACTGAGCCTTGTATACAATGGACATGGTGTTGCCATAATACCTCTTTCACTGGTTAACTTTGTTAATAATGATACTTTGAGCATAGTTCGTATTACTGATCCAACACCAAATCAAGATATTAATCTTATACACTTTGATGATAAATCTTTAAGTTTTGCAGCACGCATCTTTATGCAGAAGTTAAATAATTCTCAAAAAGTATCAGTGTAATAGAAATAATAATGATTTTAGTGTAACAATTGAAAAATTAAGATCTATATTAAAGTCAAAGGGCAGTGGATTTATATGTGTGGTGTAGTCGATCAAAAGGGGATACCATTGACTTTTAATTAAGGAAAAAAGGAAAGACTTTGCAAGGAGAGAAGGTTATCAAAAACAAGTTAAGTTAATCAATCAATTCTTCGGTCTTATCGTATAGTAACAGATTCCATAAGGGATATACACTGCTATTTTGAATTTATATATCCTTATTGTAGAAAGAAAACCACCGGCATTATACCGGTGGTTTTGATTTAGAAAGCAAAGCAAGTACAACCAATACCCCATTTAGTTCCATCTTTTCCTATTACGGTATGAGTGTGTTGATGGAGAGGGTTACTACAACTATGTAACTTGTTATCATGGGAATCGTGAGAAAGTATAGTGTTGGCTAGGTTAGCACCACCATAACCATAAACGCCCGTCGGTGACCAATCAGGTGATGCTGGCGGCAATTCAGGTGATAAGTTTTTAAATTCATTATTTCCATAAACAACCTGCCCGCCCATAATGGTGAGCAATGATTCAAGGTCTTTGATTTCTTCTTCCGGCACAATAAAGTAGTCAGCAGACAATACAGCAATATCAGCAAACTGACCTACTGCCAGGGTTCCTTTTTTACCTTCATCACCAGAGAACCACGCACTTCCTTTTGAATATAATTCCAGGGCTACTTTTCTATCAAGTTTATTTTTTTCATCGTATATGGAAAGCCCACCAATGGTTTTTCCAGCAACCATCCAGTAAAGAGCAACCCAAGGGTTATAGCTGGAAACCCTGGTTGCATCACTACCGGCGCCAACAGGTATACCAAGGTCTAACATACGATAAATCGGAGGAGTATGCTTTGCAGCTTCCTTTCCGTATAAGTCAACAAAGTATTCACCTTGAAAAGCCATGCGGTCTTGGATGGCAATACCGCCATTTAAAGCCTTAACACGTTCCATACTACGATCTGAGATTGTTTCTGCATGATCAAACCACCATCGTAGCCCATTAAAAGGAATTTCTCTGTTAACTTCCTCAAATACATTTAAGAAACGTGTGATTGACTCGTCATAAGTTGCATGTAAACGGAATGGCCAACGGTTTTCCACCAATAGAGAAATTACTTTCTTTAAGTCGGCTTCCATTACTGTAGCTAGTTCGGGCCGTGGCATTTGAAATTTTTCAAAATCGGCTGCTGAGAATACTAACATTTCTCCGGCACCATTCATTTTATACTTATCATTTCCTTGACCTGGAGAAACAATTTTTGCCCATGAAGCAAAGTCTTCATATTCATGATTAGGATTTTGCGTAAATAGATTATAAGCAATACGCAAAGTTAATTGTTCCTTCTCGGCTAAATGTTCAACAACTTTGTAGTCATCAGGGTAATTTTGGAAACCACCACCTGCGTCGATGGCACTTGTAATACCTAATCTATTTAATTCACGCATAAAATGGCGAGTTGAGTTAATCTGGTCGTCAAGATTAAGTACTGGAGCTTTACCCAAACTTGAATAAAGAATAGAAGCGTTAGGGTTAGCAATTAAAAGGCCCGTTGGATTACCTCTTTTATCCCGCTGAATTAAACAGCCTGGAGGGTCTGGGGTATCTTTCGTGTATCCCAGTGCACGTAGCCCTGCACGATTTACAAGTGCTCTATCGTAAAGATGTAGCACAAAGACAGGCGTGTCTTCAGAAACAGCATTAATCTCTTCTAATGTTGGCATCCGTCTCTCTTTAAATTGAAATTCAGACCAACCTCCAACTACTCTTACCCACTGAGGAGCAGGTGTACGCCTTGCCTGTTCTTTGAGCATTTCTAGAGCAATAAAAAGTGATGGCACGCCTTCCCAACGTAATTCCATATTATAATGCAGACCACCACGAATCACGTGTATATGGGAGTCATTCAGGCCTGGAATAGCTCTCTTTCTTTTAAGGTCTATTTTTTTTGTTTTTTCCGTGGCACTATTAAGAAGCTCATCTCCACCTACTGCAGTGACTAAACCATCAGTTATGGCGATAGCAGATACCTCAGGCTGAGAAGGGTCAAGGGTAGTAATTTTTCCGTTATATAAGATCATATCCGGTAAATTCATGTTCACACCTCGTCTACTTTCTATTATTTTGTAACCATGGATGAAATAATTTACCGAAAATCGGCATGACTACCCATGATAGCAAGGACACTATACATACAGAAACAAAAAAAGCTGACATAATAGGATTCATATGTTTTATAATAGGTCCTATCACTTTAGGAACTAACATGCTAAGAGGCCATACACCCAGAAGGGTAATGATAGACATTTTCCATTTTGGCGGTGGAACTGGCGTTTTCGGAGTAACAAACCAATAAGCCAAACTGCTTTCAGTTTTGTAAGTTGGATTAGTGGCTTGAAATTGCTCCGCCGTTTTTAACAAATCCCGGCGAACATCTGATTCTTGCCAAGTACGTAGATGCTCATACGTATCAAAGCGAAAAATAACAGTATACTCTCTGGATTCGTTACTTGGGACTATTAGATTTACACCTAAATGTCCTGGGAATTTAGTAGCCGCAGCCTCAATTTCATGTCTCCATGTTTCAAACTGTTCTTCTCTACCTTCTTGAATTTCCCATGTAACAATCGTTGTTACTGGATTGCCGGCATCCATCGTGTTCCCTGTATAAGTCTCTTCGACAGCTACTCCTTCTTGTTTCATATTTTCCTGCTTGGAAGCGCGCCATGCACCATAGTATATGCGTATTCTACACCTTGACCATAAGCACCAGTGTGTTCCTTTACAATCTCCATTACAGCATCATAAGTGTCTTTGTGTGCCCAGTCACGTTGATATTCAAGTAAAACTTGAATTGCTGTCACTGGAATTGCACCAGCTTGTTCTACACGACGCATAGCAGCGTTATGTGCTGTCAAACTAGTACCACCTGAAGCATCATCAACTGCATACACCTCATAGCCAGCTTTAATTGCTTCAAGCACAGGGAATGCAAGGCAAACTTCAGTCCAAAGTGCTGCAAATATTAATTTCTTTCTACCGGTTGCTTTAACTGCCTCAACAAATTTCGGATCTTCCCAAGAGTTCATTGAACTACGTTCTATAATTTCATGGTTTGGGAATATATCAAGAATTTGTGGCCAAAAATAACCAGAAAAGCTGCGTGTTTCAACTGTAGTAAGAATAGTAGGTACGTTAAAAGTTTTTGCTGATTTAGCAAGTAGCATAACGTTATTAATCAATGTTTGTCTATCAATACTTGCAACTCCAAAAGTCATTTGAGGTTGAAAATCAATTAAAATTAAGGCACTGTTCTCCGGATTTAACAATTCTAAATTACTCATAATAAAACGCTCCTTTTTTAATTGTTTATTGAAAATAATATATATTCTGTCAATATAAGATCTGCTATACTCTTTAACTTAAATTTAGTGCTGATTTAATCAGCACTAAATTTATACTATCTACTTTAAAAAAGGTGATTTAAAGCTATTTCCTTGAAATACATTTATGCATTTTGTTTACTAAGATCCCGCTGCGCGCCCATATAGCTTCCAATTATATTTTGATAGCCTGGAAGATTGCTAGCAAGCAAATTGCCAAAACCTTCGACATCGTTGCGCCAATCACGTTGTAATTCGCAAGCTACGCTAAACCAGTTCATAAGTTGCACACCACTATGTGCCATACGAGTATTTGCAGCATCTGCTACTTGTTTACTGAAAGTTCCTGAAGCATCAGTAACAGCAAATACTTCATATCCAGCTTTTATAGCGGAAAGTGCAGGGAAAGCAACACAAACGTCCGTAACTACGCCCGCGATGATAAGTTGCTTTTTTCCAGTTTCTTCGATTGCTTTTACAAAATCATCATTATCCCATGCGTTAATTTGTCCAGGTCGAGCTATTTTTGGTGCATGAGGAAAGAGATCAACTAATTCTTGCATTAAAGGTCCGTTAGGCCCGTTTTCAAAACTTGTTGTTAAAATAACTGGTAAATCAAAAAACTTAGCAGTATGAGCAAGAGCTAAAACATTGTTCTTGAATTCATCAACACCATAGTCACGTACTAGTCCAGACATAAGACCAGTTTGATGATCTACTAAAAGCACGACAGCATCATCTTTGTTAATACGAGAATAGAGATCAGTCATTATGTATTCCTCCTAAAAATTAAGTAATCGAAGAAAGTTTAAATAGTCGAATACTATCATAAGTTTCTTCGTTTATAACTAAGCTGACCAATAATATTGGTCATAGCAGCCTTCACAGAACATGAAGTGCTATACAAATTTATAGTATTTGAAAACTGATTCATTAATCAATTCTAAATTATCTATAATTTTCATAGGTCGTAACTATAGTTGTTTTCACTATAAAATAGATTGGTTTTACCTATACATCCTATAGATAGAACGATATTGATAGTCACCTATTTTTGTTATTACAATTGAATAGGAGTAATGTTCAGTAATTATTTTATGATGAAAAAGGTATTAGAGGGGGGATTGTTCCAAAAGGAGAAAATGAATGCATTGGAACAATAGAGTTTCATACTTAGAATTCACAACATAAACGTGCATGAATAGGTTATGACATTCATCCAGATTATTGAAGAAAAGGATACATATTAGAATATTTTTGGGAGGTAGAAGCATGGCTAAAATTACTGTAGGAAGCGAAAAGCAAGAACCAATTGAGATATATTATGAGGATCATGGCACAGGAAAACCAGTTGTACTCATTCATGGTTGGCCGTTAAGTGGTCGATCTTGGGAATACCAAGTTCCCGCTCTTGTTGAGGCTGGATACAGAGTTATAACATATGATCGTCGAGGATTTGGACAATCATCTCAGCCGTGGGAAGGGTATGAATATAATACCTTTACTTCTGATTTACATCAACTATTAGAACATTTAGAGCTTCAAAATGTCACACTTGTTGGTTTTTCTATGGGTGGAGGCGAGGTAGCCCGGTACATTAGTACGTATGGAACAGGTCGTATTGAAAAGGCTGTTTTTGCTGGAGCAGTTCCTCCATATTTATACAAATCAGAGGATTATCCTGAAGGGGCATTAGATGATGCTACAATTGAAGCATTCAAAAGTGGTGTGATAAATGACCGCCTTGCATTTCTTGATGAATTTACTAAGGGATTTTTCGCGGCTGGTAATCGAACAGATTTAGTTAGTGAACCATTCCGTTTATATAATTGGGATATTGCAGCCAGTGCATCACCTAAAGGAACACTTGATTGTATTACCGCCTTTAGTAAGACAGATTTTAGAAAAGACTTGGAGAAGTTTAATATACCTACTCTTATTATTCACGGTGATTCTGATGCAACTGTACCATATGAATATAGTGGGAAATTAACACATGAAGCAATTCCTAATTCTAAAGTAGCCTTAATAAAGGGTGGTCCACATGGGCTAAATGCAACGCATGCTAAAGAATTTAATGAAGCACTCCTATTATTTTTAAAGGACTGATTACAACTATATAATTGTTAGTTGATAAATTATAAATAAGTAAAAAATAAAGCTTTATAAAAGATGCTCTTGGATAAATCCAGGAGCATCTTTTTAAATGGTGATATTGAGATGTTAGGTTGATAAATCTCCATTAATTTTGGAGTGAATACTCTTCTTAACAGCTAAAATATATTGATTAGAGTTTTTTAGATTTCTTAGAAGTATTGTTATATTACTATCAAGATAATATTTTGAATAATCCTCAAAACAAAGAAATATACATTTTTCTGAGGAAGAAATATCTTGTCAGAAAACAATAAAATCTTATTAATTTTTATAATTGGTAGAATTTTTGTGGAAATAATTCTCTTAATATATTAAAATAACATCGTATTATGTCAGATTTTAATTAGGGGAGAGAAATTTTATGTTGAAAAAAATCATTCCAGTTGCTTTAGCATTAAGTACAGTTACTTTTACTAGTGTATTTGCTGCGCCTTCAATCCAAGCAAGTACAGAACAAAACCGCTACATAGATGTACAAATGCTCGGTATTAACGATTTTCATGGACAACTAGACACTGTAAAAAAAATTAACAATAAAGATGCAGGGGGAATTGAGTACTTAGGGGCTTATTTACGTGATCGTGAAAAACAAAATCCGAATACATTAAAGGTACATGCTGGCGATGTTGTTGGAGCAAGTACTCCTGTTTCAGCATTATTACAAGACGAACCTACGATTGAATTTCTAAATGATTTGAAATTCGATGTTGGAACGATAGGAAATCATGAATTTGATGAAGGTGTTGAAGAAATGAACCGCCTTATTTATGGTGGATACCATGAGAAAACAGGTAATTTTAAAGGAGCAAAATTCCCATATGTTGCTGCAAATTTCTATAATAAATCCACCGGGCGTCTATTTTTACCACCATTCACTATAAAAAAGGTACAAGGAGTGCCTGTTGGCTTTATCGGAGTCGTAACAACGGATGTTCCTAACCTTGTTATGCCTACTATGCTAAAGAATGTAGAAATTACAGATGAAGTTGAAGCTATTAACAAATCCGTAAAGCAATTAAAAAAACTAGGCGTTAAATCTATCGTTGTTCTTGCACATAACGGAGGTACAACAGATGGGAACGGCGTAACAAATGGTGATATCGTCCGATTAGCAAATGAGACTGATCCAGAAGTCGATGTTATTTTTGGTGGCCATAGCCACACTTATGTAAATGGAACTGTTAATAATAAACTTGTCGTACAAGCAAATTCATATGGTATGGCTTTTGCTGATGTTGATGTAAAGATTGATCGTAAGACACAAGATATTGTTGAGAAAAAAGCAGAAATTGTTACAACTTACCATGAAGGCATGGAGCCTGATAAAAAAATAAAGAAGAAGATGGAGAAATATCAAGCAAAAATCGCACCTCTTGTTAATGAAGTTGTAGGTAAGTCTATTGCTCCACTAGATCGTAAACTCAATACGGCTGGTGAATCTACTCTCGGAAATTTAGTTGCTGATGCCCAGCGTGCAACAATGCAATCCCAAATTGCACTTATGAATCCTGGTGGTATTCGTAATGACTTAGATGCTGGTGATATTACATGGGGAGAGATATATGGTATTCAACCATTCGGAAATCAATTAATAAAAGTAAATTTAACAGGTCAAGACATTCGTGATATTTTAAATCAACAATGGCAAAAAGATATAACAAGAATGCTTCAAATTTCAGGTATCCAATACACTTGGGATGTGAACAAGCCTAATGGAGAAAAAGTAACAAGTATTCGCTTAGCAAATGGAGAAGAAATCATTCCTTCTAAAACTTACAGCGTCGTTGCGAACGCATTTCTAGCTTCAGGTGGAGATGGATTTGTATCCTTTAAAAACGGTAAAGATGCTGAAACAGGACCAACTGATTTTGAAGCATTAGTAGATTATATAAAAAAATCAAAAGAACCAATTCAGTCTATTATTGATGGAAGAATTCAAAAGATAAATTAGTTTTTTATTAATCTCAAAAACAACTAGATTACCTGTGCGCTATACTCTTTAGTGTGCAGGTAATCTAGTTTTTTGATTTGAAATAGTCTAACTGTGGCCAATGGGTATACCGTCTAGATGCAGAGTGCCGAAAAAAATGAAGTGAACAAAAAATAACCCCTAAATTAACCCTATGATAAAGAGACTACAAACAATCAAAATTTGGAACATCATATTAACCATATATTAACTACGTTAATAATACATACTGAAATTGAATACTTTAGATAACATCATTTATAACGAATATCTGTACATTATAATGTTATGCAATGAGGAATTTACAATACAATGAATTGAAGCTTATTTAGTTTTATATTCGTATAAGTGAATTAAGAATTTCTTAAGAACCTATTAAGAAATAAGTGAGTTTTAGGAACTAGAATAAATGTATCTTAACAGTAATAAGAAAATGAATGTTTTAAACGGAAGTTGGCAGAGTATGTCAAAAAGCTATAAGTAAATATTTCAGGAGGTTTTTTATGAAAAAGAAAATAATTATTGCAATTGTTGCTTCTGCTATAACAATGACTCATTTTGTAGGAAATACTTATGCAGATTCGAAAACAGAGGTTTCTGTTACAGCTCCCTACAATACAAATCAAATAGCGAAATGGTTAGAAGCACATGCAAAGCCTTTAAAAACAACTAATCCAACTGCATCTCTTAATGATTTGAAACCACTTAAGAATATGGTAGGTTCAGCTTCAATTGTAGGTTTAGGTGAAGCTACGCATGGGGCTCATGAAGTTTTTACAATGAAACACCGCATTGTTAAGTATTTAGTATCTGAAAAGGGCTTTACCAATCTAGTTTTAGAAGAGGGATGGGACAGGGCCTTGGAACTTGATCAATATGTTCTTACTGGTAAGGGAAACCCAAGCCAACATCTAACACCTGTATTTAAGACGAAAGAAATGCTAGATTTACTTGATTGGATTCGGCAATATAATGCTAATCCAAAACATAAATCGAAAGTACGTGTCATCGGGATGGACATTCAATCAGTAAACGAAAATGTTTATAATAATATAATAGAATATATTAAAGCAAACAATTCAAAACTGTTGCCTAGAGTAGAAGAGAAGATAAAAGGGCTTATTCCTGTAACAAAGGATATGAATACTTTTGAAAGCCTTACGAAAGAAGAAAAAGAAAAGTATGTTTTAGATGCTAAACAAATTAGTGCTTTATTAGAGGAAAATAAAAGCTATTTAAATGGGAAATCTAAAGAGTTTGCATGGATAAAGCAAAATGCTCGTATTATTGAACAGTTTACTACAATGTTAGTGACACCTCCTGATAAACCAGCGGATTTTTATTTGAAACATGATATTGCAATGTATGAAAATGCGAAGTGGACTGAAGAACATTTAGGAAAAACCATTGTATGGGGACATAATGGACACGTTTCGAAAACAAATATGCTTTCTTTTATATACCCTAAAGTAGCAGGGCAGCATTTAGCAGAATATTACGGAAAACGGTACGTATCTATTGGAACGTCAGTTTATGAAGGACAATACAATGTGAAGAATAGCAATGGTGAATTTGGCCCCTATGGAACATTAAAATCGGATGATCCAAACAGTTATAATTACATTTTTGGACAGGTCAAAAAAGATCAATTTTTTATTGATTTACGTAAGGCGAACGGCGTGACAAAAACTTGGTTAAACGAACAACATCCAATTTTCGCTGGAATAACTACCGAAGGGCCTGATATACCAAAAACTGTTGATATATCATTAGGTAAAGCGTTTGATATACTTGTTCAAATTCAAAAAGTGAGTCCATCTCAAGTACATCAATAAATTTAGAATCATGTGCCTTAATGACAAATTTCATAGTGTTTCATATAACACAATGAAATTTGTTCTATATAGCAAGCAGAATAATCGCATTAGAAAAAATTAGCAGTTTAACCTGTTAAGAGTAAAACGAATCTTCAATATGTAAAGCGTAAAAACACTGAAGCGAAAAGCATCGGTGTTTTTTGCGCTTTCGGGCACAGATGCTACTTCAATCCTATTGTAGAAGTGATTTTGTATGTAAGGAATTTGTAAGGAATAGGTAAGAAAAAAGAGATTTTCATTGTGTAGGATAAAAATATAAGGAGGCATGAAGGGGGGGAACAAGTACGGCCTACATATAAAACAAATAATCAGTAACAAGAGTGTTTTAAGGAAAAGAAGTAATTTCTATGGTTAATATGTATGTGGAAAAAGAGTGATTTAGAGATTGTTAGAACACAATGGTGTTTGTGAAAATAATGATTAGTGCGTTGATTGCAAATTCAGTGTTGACTTTTATCATTGGGAGAGTTGATAGCTGTGTGGTTAGCATATGACATAGTTATTAACCATCAATACGATTTTAATAGAAGAGAGGAATTCTTTATGAAAACAAGCAGTAAAATTACATGTGCAAGTCTAGCACTTTTAATAGGTGGAAGTTCCCTGTTATACATAACACCAACATCAATTGTAAAAGCAGAATCTACGCAAAATGTATCTAGTTCGTTACAAACAAGTACGAAAAGCGATCGTACTTCCGTTAAGAAAGCAATGCGAGATGAACTGCAACTTGGATACCCGGGAATACTCGCTAAAATTTCTAAGGGGGGTAAAACTTGGAGTTATAGTGCTGGGGTAGCAGATCTGAAAACTAAGAAACCAATGAAAGCAGATTTTCGCTTTCGTATTGGCAGTGTGACGAAAACGTTCATTGCAACAGTTCTACTTCAATTATCTGGAGAGAACCGTTTGAATCTAGACGACTCCATTGAAAAATGGTTACCTGGTGTTATTCAAGGAAACGGATATGATGGTAACCAGATTACGATCCGGCAAATATTGAATCATACAAGTGGTATTGCTGACTATATAAATTCAAAAGACTTTGATATTACGGATATAAAAAAATCGTATACGGCTGAAGAATTTGTAAAGATGGGGATTTCACTTCCCCCAGACTTTGCCCCAGGAAAGGGTTGGTCTTATTCAAATACAGGATATGTAATACTAGGAATCCTTATTGAAAAAGTAACAGGAAACAGCTATGCGGAAGAGGTTGAAAATCGGATTATTGAACCGCTTGATTTGTCAAATACATTTCTACCTGGTAATTCAAGCGTGATTCCAGGCACCAAGCATGCCCGTGGCTATTTGCAACTAGACGGAGCGAGTGAGCTAAAAGATGTTACTTATATTAACCCAGGTAGCTCGGATGGAGATATGATTTCTACTGCTGACGACTTAAACAAATTCTTCTCTTGCTTACTAGGTGGCAAATTATTGAAGGAACAGCAACTAAAACAAATGCTTACTACAGTCCCTACAAATAGAGAGGGAACCGGATATGGTCTTGGAATACTTGAAATTAAGCTTCCGAACGGTGTCTCGGTATGGGGACACAGGGGGGCCGTTCCAGGGTTTTCCACTTTTGCTGGTGGAACACTTGAAGGTAAACATACACTCGCTATCAATTCGAACAGTTTAAACCTTAATAACCCGGAAGTTTTTAAAAACATTTTACTTGCTGAATTTAGAAAGTAGGAAAAACGGATAAATTTTGTCATTTGTAATTTCCATCGGAATGGATTACCGCTTGAAAGAGTATAGAGGGATTAAGTATCTAGAAACAATCAAGTCAATCATGAAGGATGGCTAAGGGGTTACATTGGCCGGTTAAAAGAGCAACACATATAATGAGTGATTATTATATATACTATTGTATTTGTATGGGTATTGTCACTAATTGTAAATTTATATAAGGTGGGAAGTCTAATTTAAGACTTCCCACTTTTTCCGTTTAACAGCTTTTATTGTGAAGCTATTAACAATAGAAAAAGGAGAATGTAACTAGTTATGCAGATGAATCTTGGTACATGCGCTATGTAGGATTTTTTTTGGGGATATACAAAAAATAAATTTAGAAGAATATATGAATTAGAGACAAGAAAGCTCAAGTGAATTGAAAACCTTTACTTTTTTGTTTTGGAAATAGTATTTAATTAAACAGTATGGTACTTTATTTTAATAATTGAACAACTGCCTACTAAAAAATTTGATAGGCAGTTGCTTTGCTTTTGGGTGAAAAAAATGATTTTTCTTTAATCTGTAATAACAGTTATAAATTAATTTTAATTATCTTATGAAATAGGGAAAATCAATATAAGTTATAATTATTACTTGTTTTTTTGTTTTACTTGTTCTTTTAATTCATCAAGGGTCTTACCGCTAATATTGTCAGTAATAGTTTCATGTATTTCATTTTTTAATACAATTGTTTTTCCTGCAAGTTGTGCTTTGGAAGACATTTTACTTTCATTAATAGTTTCTATGTTTGTTTGAAGGTCTGCTTTGTTATTTTCATCAAAGGTAATTGCGAATGGTTCAATTGCTCCGTAGTAGTTACCAAATAATTGATCCTTCTTCAAAAACATCATATATTTTTTATTAACCATAGGTTCGATATATAAAGGATCCTTATTTTGCACCTCTTTAGTAGTTATCTTAGTAGCCTTTTTTGTAACTGTGCCATCTGGTGCAACAACTGCATTAGAATCTTCAAGTTTTACAGTTTCAGCGAAACGATGATTGATTTTTATTTGTTTATTTTCATTCACACCTTTAATTGTTTCGGAAATGTTGAAATTATATAGATGTCCTTCAACGTAATTTTCTTTGTCCTCTTCCGATGGATTACTTGGATTACGTGCCATATTCCACTTAGAGTCAAGACCTTCATATTCACCGATTACAACTAGATCTGCTTCATTAATCATTTGATTTAAATCACTTGTAGCAGGGAAATCTTTACTGAGAATAACAGTTTCGGTATTCTTATCTTCTTCAGCAACAGGGGAGAAGTGACTATTAAATGCTGAATATCCTCCCAAACCAATTACTGTAGCCAAAGGTATTGCAATTACCATAGTTTTTGCTTTTTTACTTAACATTAAGAAATCATCTCCTTTTTCTGTTAATAGATTGCATTTACACCATTTTTATCGTCAGTTTGAGGGACATGCATAGTAGTACGATTACGATTGCTGTTCATAATTGAAGTACCACTGTTGTGACCTATTCCTATTGCATGACCAAACTCATGGACTCCTGTACTTTTAGCAACATTTGATTTTGTAATATTTGTATTACCTGCGTTAATATCACCAGCAAATTTCGTTACTTTTTTAGTGGATGTATTATAAGATGTCTTCATTCTTCCATAATAAGTAGAGGAACTTTCAAACCAAGAGTTTAATGTGTTCACAGAAGAAGAGGAAACTGTAAAATTAATACGAGAAGCAGTGTACCAGGCTGAATCGGCAGCTTGCCAACCAGATTTGATGATACTTGAACCATCGTCTAATCTGTCCCCCCATTTATATGTAGCTGATTTTGAAGGCAGCTTCCATCCTTCTTTTACATAAGCCTCTGAAACGCCAACGCTTGAAAAAACAAACACAGTACCTAATAAAAATGCAGTAATCCCTTTTTTAAAATTCATATTATCCCTCCAAAGATTATTTTTAACAAGAGAATTATAGCACCATTCTCTTCTTTTGGATTAATATTTAATTAACATTTAGAATATTTTGTATTGAGAAAATATAATTTAGGGAGACTTTATTATAATGTATAAATATAAAGCAATGAAATGGTGTCTATGTTTATTCATATTTACTTTTTTAATTATTATTGGTAAAACAATTTGGTCCAGTATAGATGTGGCAGGAGTGTCTAGCGTGTCATCGAATTCTGAAACTATAGTATTAAATAAGACATTCAAAACTACAAATCATTTAAGCGAAATGGTTGAAGAAGCAGACGTTATTGTACTAGGTGAATATGACGGCTTATACTCTAAATGGAATATGGCAAACAGTTCATCACATGAGATTCAAAGTGAAGATGTTGAAGGCCATTTGTTTAGTTTTCATGTCAAAGAAATCTTAAAAGGGGACTATGTAAAGAATGAAATCTTAATAAATCATAGATATTCAGAAAATCTCGTATTAGAGGAAAGTAATGAAATCATTGATAAAAATGGAATCATTCTGAAAGGTGCTACGAAAGTGTTTACTAAAAAAGTAGAAAATAAAGATCCATTGTATATAAAACCAAAATCCGAGGAGACATATATAGTTTTTTTAAAAGAAAATAATAAACTTGGACATTTTTATCCAGCTTTAGAACCTTTTATGATTGAATTTGATGTAAGAAATATTGCACACCTAAAGAGCAATCTAATAAATTGGGATAAAAATAAATATAAATTTGAAACAAAGGTTAAGAATAAAACTTTTTATATTGAAAATGACATAGATTCAACGATCAAAGATAATATTAGCGGAAAAAAATTGAGGGACATTAAGGATTTTGTGAAGAGGACTTCAAAAATGAAATAACATTGTAATAAGTTATATTTCTATTATTAATTGAAAGTTATTACCCTATAAATTCAGTCATTTATTATATAACTGAGTACATAAAAAATGAACTGAATTCTAATAAATAACGTAAAAGCTAAAAGATTTTCGCTTTGAGAACATTTTAAAATATTAAATTGATGGTAACTTTGTTGTATCTCTTTAAACATACCTATATTAAAACCCAAATTTCTCAATTTAATGCTGAGATATTTGGGTTTTTTTAAAGTAATCAATTTTTTAAAAAATTTTTAGAAATTTAAAGATAAAGTATTGTATACATGTAAGTATGATTAAAAATGAAAAGTTGTAAATGCTAAATTTAATTAAATACGCCTTACTCTCTTTACCATTGGCCTGAGTGAATAGTTTATAGGAAATTACACTGGCTAAAGATGCGATAATTGTTCCAAGCCCTCCAATATTTACTCCTAGTAATAAAGCTTTCCAATCAGAAGTAAAGTTTGATAGAAGAATTGAAGTAGGAAAATTGCTAATCAATTGACTCAAGAATATGGAACTAAAGAAGACTGAAGTATCTCCTCTTAAATTAGCGCGAGCAAATGTCTCCAGCGCATCGGAATGGGAAATGTTTCCGATAAAAATAAAAAAACAGACAAAGGTTATTAGAAGAAAGTAATCGATCTTAAATAGTAAGTTTCTATCTAACGTAAATGCTGCCATCAATGTAACTATTAGCGCAATGTAATAATTAATGACACCAAAAATAGATGCAATGATAGTGATAAGTATCAAAATCCAGATGGTAGCTTTTTTTCGATTCTTCACGGTAATAACAGGTAGTTCTATTTTTAAATTTGTTTTTTGAAGTTTTTGAGTAAATATAAATAACAAACTGATTCCAAGTACAGCTAAAAGCAGGATTGAACCTAAAAATGGGATGAGCTTAATTCCATAGTAAGAATATAAGTATAAATTTTGTGGGTTTCCCATAGGCATCAAGCTACTGCCGATGTTTGCCGCAATTGTTTGCAGGATGATTGTATCCATCATGTTCATTTGTGTTTTTTTACTAATGACAAGTGTTATTGGAACAAAAGTGAGGAGAGCGACATCATTTGTTACAAACATGGAGCAAATAAAGCATAACAAAATTAGAATAATAGATATTGACCTGCTGTTATTGCATTTATTTAAAATCGCAACGGCAAGTTTGTCTAATATCTTTAGCTGTTCCAAGGCCTTAATGGCCACCATTAGATTAAATAAGCTAATTAACACTTCAAAGTTAATATATTCGATCTTTGGCGAATGTATTAAGCAGCTTACAATTGCTAGTATCAGTGAAATGGTAAGTACTAAATCCTTTTTTAAAAATTCGAATTTCATAAGGAGTCTTTTTTTACTTTGAACGAATACTATTTCTTTCACAATACACCACCTGTAATCTATGTTAGTAGAATGAAACGCAAAGGAAATATACATTTAATAATAGATATTCAACAAATCTCACTAGGGGGATTAATTGAGAAAACAAATGTTTTTTGTATGATACCATAAATAAATTAAATGCTTTATTTTTTTAATATTCTTATAATATTCTATTGATTCTTGATTTCAAATACTTTATAAGAAGTTCTAAAAGAGAAAAAGTATGCATGTTTTTATGAAGAAAATAGAGGCTTGTCAAAGGATAGGTAGAACAAAATCTGTGACGTTTGGATACTGTATAAAATTCACAAAATCTAACTGTTTTTTTAGATGAAAAATCTTAAAATATTTTTTTGTTTTTATAAAAATCTGTACTTTTTCGTAACATTCTGTACTTTTAATTATAAATTAAAGACAAGCTTCTCTTAGTTAAAGATTGAAAGCGCTTTATAGGTTTTCGTGAAATTTTTACCTAGCCTATTTTTGAGATTAGTAGTAAGAAAGGAGATATTTCCATGTTCTTAAGAAAATTAACAAAAAACCAGTTAATCACTATTGATTATTATGATTTAAATGTAAATCACCGGTAAATGAAACAAACATAATAGTACAACAACATTAGTGGATAAGAATATTAGTTTTGCAGAAGGGGATAGAGCATCGTGTGTATAAACGGTAAGTTTTTAGAAGATTCAGTTTTGTAGTTGCGTGTTGCGATGTTTGTTTAAACAGGCCAATTCTATTCATATAGAAAATTTTTATCCTTGTTGTATTTGAATATGAATGAGGTATTTATGCCAAGGAATATAGGTGATTTTATATAGATTATGATAGATAAATTTTTGGTATGGAGTGATAATATGGAAAGATTTTTTGTAGAGTTAGTCGGATCAACAAATGATTTTTTATGGTCTAAATTGTTAATTATTATGCTTGTTATTTGCGGAATTTATTTTACATTTAAATTGAATTTTGTACAGTTTCGAATGTTAAAAGAGATGGTCCGTGTATTAATGGAGGGAAAAAGTGGTGCTAAAGATCAAGTCTCTCCTTTTCAAGCGTTTTGTATTGGTATGGCAGCCCGCGTTGGAACAGGGAATATTACAGGAATTGCGATTGCAATTGCATTAGGTGGTCCTGGAGCTGTATTTTGGATGTGGATTATTTCTATTATCAGCTCGGCATCTAGTTTTGTCGAAAGCACATTAGCACAGATATATAAAGTAAAAGATAAAACTGGTTTCCGCGGTGGTCCATCCTATTATATGGAAAAAGGGTTGAATAAACGTTGGATGGGAGTATTATTCTCTATTTTAATCACAATTACTTTTGGTCTTGTATTCAATTCAGTACAATCAAATACAGTTACAATTGCTTTTCAAAACTCATTTGGTACAGATCGTCTAACAGTTGGGATAATCATGGCCATTGCTTTCGCTGCGATTATTTTTGGTGGTGTACAACGTATTGCAAAAATGGCTGAATACAAGGTGGTATTTTTAGCGGTATTATACATTGGAGTTGCATTATTTGTTGTAGTTACCAACATATCAAAAATGCCGGAAGTTCTTTCTCTTATTGTTCAAAACGCATTTGGTTTTAAACAAATAGCAGGCGGTTCAATTGGTGCAGCACTTATGAATGGAGTTAAACGTGGTTTATTTTCAAATGAAGCTGGTATGGGAAGTGCACCAAACGTTGCCGCAACAGCAACAACAAGTCATCCGGTGAAACAAGGACTGATTCAAGCATTTGGTGTATTAACGGATACACTGATCATTTGTACTAGCACTGCCTTTATTATTTTGCTGTCTGATGCATATAAACAACCGGGATTAAATGGTATTGCACTTACACAAGCAGCATTAAGTGAACACATAGGTCCTTGGGCATCGGGTTGTCTTGCTATCTTTGTTTTTTTATTTGGATTTGGTGCGTTAATTGGCAACTATTATTATGGTGAAACAAATATTCGCTTCTTACATACAAGTAAAGTGTGGCTAATGATATACAGAATAAGTGTGTTGGCTATGATTGTATTTGGTTCTGTTGCAAAGATTCAAATTGTATGGGATTTAGCGGACTTATTTATGGGCTTTATGGTTATTATTAATTTAATTGCTATTACCTTACTTTCAAAAGTAGCATTTGCGGCGTTACAAGATTATATAAACCAGAAAAAAGCTGGTAAAGATCCTATTTTTTATAAAGAAAACATTAAAGGGCTTGAAAATATTGAATGTTGGGATAGTTATGAGAAAACTTCAAAAAAGAAAAGTGTGTAATAAGAAGGATATTCAGACTGCAATATGTCTGAATATTTTTCTTGGTTCTAGTGCAAATATTATTGATTATAGTAAAGAAAAAATCATTCTATATAAAGTTAATAGTACGGGGGAATATTTTTAAATGATAAAAGATTATAGCATTCAAATTGAGGGTCAAGAAAAAGTTTGCTTAGATCAATGGGTAGCCCATTATCGAACGTATGCAGCTAAGGGACGAAGCGCCAGTTATATTCCCGCTCTGGGGGAAATAAATGTATCGCAGTTAGGTATTTGTATAGTAAAGCCAGATGGAACAATGATAAAGTCAGGAGATTGGGAGATACCTTTCACATTACAAAGTATATCAAAAGTAATCGGTTTTATAGCCGCTTGTTTAAGTCGCGGTATTTCTTATGTATTAGAACGAGTTGACGTAGAGCCAACTGGAGATGCCTTTAATTCAATTATTCGTTTAGAGATACATAAACCAGGAAAACCTTTTAATCCTATGATTAATGCTGGAGCGATTACGATAGCTTCACTTTTGCCAGGGAAATCGGTGCAAGAAAAATTAGAACCACTATACGTATTAATTGAAAAAATGATAGAGAAGCGTCCCGCTATTAATGAAATAGTATTTCAATCCGAATGGGAAACGGCTCATCGTAATAGAGCATTAGCATACTATTTAAAGGAGAACGGTTTTCTAGAATCAGATGTGGAGGAGACACTAGAGGTTTACCTAAAACAATGTTCGATTGAAATAAATACAGAAGATATTGCCTTAATAGGGCTTATACTAGCACATGATGGATATCATCCTATTCGCAAAGAACAAGTGCTCCCTAAAGAAGTAGCTAGGTTAACAAAAGCTTTAATGCTTACTTGTGGAATGTACAATGCTTCCGGAAAATTTGCTGCTTTCATTGGATTACCAGCTAAGAGTGGGGTATCGGGCGGAATTATGACACTTGTTCCCTCAAAATCTAGGAAGGATTTATCATTTCAAGATGGATGTGGTATTGGTATTTACGGACCAGCCATTGATGAGTATGGGAATAGTTTACCAGGAATTATGTTGTTAGAACATATTGCAAAAGAATGGGATTTAAGTATATTTTAAAAAGGAGCACAGATATTTTGGTGTTAGAGCGAGTCCAAAAGTGTTCAGACCTTATATTGTGTCTGAACATTTTTGAGTTATAAAGTATCTTTCTAAAGTAGAAGGGTGTAATGAATACTCACAATCTATAATGCTTTCGTTTATATCTTATTTATCAGTTTTTGAAAAAAATAGAGTAAGTATTGTATTAATGCAAATAGGTTTGTATACTGACTGTTAGGCGAAAGTGAGAAGTGATTATTTTGAATCTTAGTAATTTAGTAAAAAAAGACATCTATATTCTCGTTTTAATGATACTTACAGTACCCTTAGTAGGTGAAATAAAGTCATTTCCTTTAAATGAAACATTTAGAATGAGCTTTGGCGCACCAACATTTTTCTTTTTTTTGTTATTGTTTCGACGAATTCCAGCATTTTTACCGGGTTTTTTAACAGCGATAGTCGTGGTAGTATTTCGTATCTCAATGGATGTCATTATAAAGGGAAATATGGATTGGCTAGCCGCTTTTCATACGCACTATCCTAGTTTTTTCTTTTATTTTACTTATTCGTATCTCTTTCATTTAGCAAAAATCAAACGTTTTTATCATCAACCACTAATGATTGGTTTTATTGGTTGCATGATTGAAATACTGTCAGACTGTGTGGAATTAATGATTCAATATTTCGTATTAAAAACATCGATCACATCTGAGGCAATAAATGAGATCATTGTTATCGCATGTTCCCATAGTTTTATAGTTCTAAGCTTTTTCAATATGATGAAATTGTATGAAGCGCAATCAAGGGAGAGACATATAAAGAAGCAAAATGAACACATGCTCATGCTCATCTCTAATTTATATGAAGATGCTGTTCATTTAAAAAAAACATTACAAGATGCTGAGAATATAACAAAAAAATCCTATGATTTATATAAAACCTTAGACTCTTTTGAGCACAAACAGATGGATTTTCAGTTTGAGGATTTAAGGCAACAGGCATTACAAATTGCTGGTGAGGTCCATGACGTTAAAAAGGATAACCAACGTATTTTTGCGGGACTTTCAAAATTAATTTCTGATGAAAGTTTTACAGATTATATGTCTGTGCATGAACTAGTAAATATCATTATACGGGCAAATACGAAATATGCACGGTTGCTAGAGAAAGACATCCAATTTGTGTATAAAATTGATGGTGTGCATCCTCATTATCATATTTACACAATCTTATCTATTATAAATAATATCGTTACAAACGCTGTAGAAGCTATCCAAGGTATGGGAATCATCACAATTGACATTAATAAAGACCATCATTTTGTTGAATTTCGAGTAGGAGATAACGGTCCAGGTATTTCTTCAAAATATAAAGATTCAATTTTTGAGCCTGGTTTTACTTCTAAATATGATGATTTAGGCAATCCATCGACAGGCATCGGACTATCGTATGTTAAAGAAATGGTCGAACAACTAGAAGGTGATGTTACGCTTGAGGACAGAACCGAAGGAAAAGGATCAATTTTTATAATTAGATTAGGGATTGATCATATAATTTCGAAAGGGTGATTCTATGTATTTTTATATAGTAGATGATGAAAAAGCGGTTCGCTCAATGTTGGCTCAAATTATCGAGGATGAAGATCTTGGGGAGGTTATAGGAGAAGCTGAGGATGGTTTATCTTTAGAGCAACAAATGGTAATCCTTAAAAATATAGACATTTTATTTATCGATTTGTTAATGCCGAATCAAGATGGAATAAAAACAATTCGTCAAATAAAGCCTTCGTTTAAAGGGAAAATCATCATGGTCTCTCAAGTAGAATCAAAAGAATTAATTGCTGAAGCTTATTCGCTTGGTGTTGAATACTATATTATTAAGCCAATTAACCGGATTGAAGTATTAACAGTTGTTCGGAAAGTCATTGAACGAATTCGTTTGGAAAAATCAATAAAAAACATTCAAGAATCGCTTAATATGGTACTAAAATTGGATAGTAATTTAAGTACGCAAGAAAAATACCGTAGTGAAAAACATTTAAATACTTTCAATCATTTTCAAAATTCCATTCATTTTCTTTTGTCTGAATTAGGAATAGCCAGTGAAAGTGGAAGTAAAGATTTAATGGATATGCTAGATTATTTATATAAATATGAACAAGATAACACGTTGGAACAAGGTTTTCCTTCACTAAAAGAGATTTTTATGAATTTAGCTCAAAAAAAACTTGGGGATTCAGCTGAAGATACCGAATTAAAAAGGTTCATAGAAGCTTCCAAACAACGGATTCGGAGAGCAATTTATCAATCATTAAACCATTTAGCATCCCTTGGACTTACTGATTTTTTAAACCCGAAGTTCGAAAATTATGCCTCTAGATTTTTTGATTTTACTACCGTAAGGAGAAAGATGACAGAATTGAATAATGAACCAACAGTACCTGCTCGTATTGATACGAAAAAATTTATTCAAGTTCTTTATTTTGAAGCAAAACGAATACACTTGGAATTACGATGATAAACTCTTGCTCATTATTACTTTCAATTAATAGATTGATAGTTGTTTTCATGTTATTTGTTTTATATAGTTTTTCTAAGAGAGTATTTTCCTTTATTTCATATTGGTTTTAAAATCAGAAAATTCCGTATGGATTCAGTGGAAATATATTAACTTAGAACAAAAAAATGTGTATGCTCTATTTTTAAATATTAATATTCGTTAAAGGAAATAAAAAATTTCACAATAAGATATAAATACATAGTAAGTTGAATAAAGAAAAAAGATGCTATCTTCTAGCATCTTTTTTCTTTAAGAGGAAATATCATTGATACTTATGTTATTTTAAATTCAAATGCGGGCATATAAATAAAGGAAAAGGAGATAATATCTAACAAATTATAATTGGAAATGGTATTTTAGGTCAGAAATGTTTTTATACTAATTAGGTTATTGGTACTAAATAAGCATAATGTCTTGCTTTTCTGCTCTTTAATCTTATAGTTATTTTTTATTAAGTACATACCGTTCTTTAGAAGTCTCAATCCTAGCAGAGTATATAAATTAGGTGATAAACATGTGGAACATAATTACTTCTTATCTTCCAGATTGGAAAGTCTTTGTACAAGCTTTTATCTTGTTTTTAATTCCGTATACTATCTCAAGATTTTTTCATTGGGTTCGTATGTCAGAGAAAGAGTGGGAAGAATGAGTTGGTGGAAGTCAAGAGATAAACAAGTGAAAAAAAATAATATTCAAAGTAAAACGAAACAAGAGCATAAACCTTCTCAAAATACAACTGTTCATTTCACGAATGATTTTGCCTCTAACTTAGAACTTATAAAGCAACAAATCGGACATAATTCTGATGTTCGCTTTCGGAAGTTTAATATTGGACGCACAGATATTCAGGCTGGGATCGTTTTTGTTGATGGTCTATCAGATAAAGAGATAATTGACAAACATATTATGAAATTACTAATGGATGATTTTTCTGATGAATATAAAAATGAATCTTCTTATGTGGAGGGGACTGTTTCAAAAGAATATATTAAAAATAAAGTTCTTACAATTAGTGAAGTAGCAGAAGTCCATTACATAAAAGATTTAATACCCAAAGTATTGATAGGTTCAACAGCTCTTTTAATTGATGGTTTAGCAGATGTGTTTATTCTTGGTACAACAAAAGCAAATAAACGAAACATTGAAGAACCAGTATCGGAGGCATTAGTCAGAGGGCCACGGGTCGGTTTTACTGAAGTATTAAGTGATAATACCTCACTTTTGCGACGACACTGTGCGGATGAGAGCTTATCATTAGTAAAGCTACCAGTAGGAGAGCGTGCAAAGAAAGAGCTAGTTGTCGCATTTATTAAAGATCTTGCTAGTACAGAATTGGTGGAAGAAATAAAAAACAGAATTCAGAAAATTGACATAGATAGTGTACTCGAATCTGGTTATATAGAGCAACTCATTGAAGATAATTATCTAAGTCCTTTTCCGCAGATTCAAAATACAGAACGACCTGATCGTGTTATTAGTGCTTTGATGGAAGGTCGAGTAGCTATTTTGTTAGATGGAACACCATTTGTTTTAATTGCTCCAGTTACATTTAGTATGCTACTGCAATCACCAGAAGATTATTATGAAAGGTGGCTTCCTGGTACGCTTCTCCGCTTATTACGCTTCATGACAGCTTTTGTTTCATTATTTGCTCCAGCACTGTATATTTCTTTCATTTCGTTTCATCCAGGATTAATTCCCACTAAGCTCGCTATTTCTATTCTCGGATCGCGAGAAGGAGTTCCTTTTCCCGCTTTAATAGAAGCGTTAATTATGGAAGTAGCTATCGAAGTTTTACGAGAAGCGGGTTTACGTCTGCCTAAACCAATTGGACCTGCAATGGGAATTGTGGGCGGTTTAATAATTGGTCAGGCTGCCGTAGAAGCAGGAATTGTTAGTCCAATAATGGTTATCGTTGTTGCGGTAACAGCTATTTCTTCTTTTACTATTCCGCAATATAGTGTGGGAATTACGTTACGCATTCTTCGTTTTGTAGCTATGTTTTGTGCTGCGATATTTGGCTTGTATGGAGTTATTCTCTTCTTTCTTTTACTTTGCAGTCATTTAGTGAAACTGAAAAGTTTTGGCGTTCCTTATACTAGCCCTGCTGTTCCGTACCGATTTAGTGATTGGAAAGATTTTATGGTTCGCATGCCATTAAAAATAATGAGACGTCGACCGAAAATAATGCATACCAAAAAAACTAACCGCAAAAGGTAGCTGATGACGAAAGGAAGTGGCCTTCAGTGATTACTATACCTAAAGACCGAATAACAACTGCACAAGCAGTTGTTATTATTGTAAATTACATACTGGGAACAGGAATCCTCACTCTGCCCAGAGCATCTGTAGAAAAAGTGAAAACACCAGATGTATGGTTAAGTGTGATATTAGGTGGGATACTCGCAATGGTTTCAGGAGTAATTATGGTCAAACTAAGTCAGCAGTTTCCAGATAAAACATTTTATCAATACAGTCAAGATATTGTAGGGAAATGGATAGGCAGGTTGCTTAGTTTTCTTATTATAGGGTATTTTCTTACAACTTCAGCCTTTCAAATTCGTTCAATGGCAGAAGTAATAAGCTTTTTTTTGCTAGAAGGAACCCCCACATGGGCTATTGTTATGCCTTTTATGTGGATAGGTCTCTATTTGATTATGAGTGGTATTAACTCGATTGCACGGATGTTTGAAATAATATTTCCTATTACTTTCTTTATTTTTTTACTCATTTCTTTTATGAGTATAGGGATATTCGAGATAGATAATCTCCGTCCCGTATTAGGTTTGGGAATTAAACCGGTGTTAGATGGGGTAAAAACAACGTCTCTCGCATATACAGGTCCAGAAATTATGTTAATTCTTTTGGTGTTTATGGAACAACGAAAGAAAGCAGTAAAAGCTATTTTAGTTGGAATTTCTATTCCGTTAATCTTTTATGTAATAACTGTTGTAATGGTCATTGGTGCATTATCAATTGATGGGGTTGTAACAAGAACATGGCCGACAATTGACCTTATGCGCAGTTTTGAAATTTCTGGTTTAATATTTGAACGTTTTGAATCTTTACTGCTTGTAATATGGATTATGCAAATATTTGCTACCTATACAATTAGTTACTATGCAGCTGCATTAGGATTGGCACAACTCTTTAAAAAGAGTATTCATCCGTTTATTTTTGCTTTGATTCCAATCATTTACATCATTGCTATGACTTCGAAAAATATAAATGATTTGCTTAAACTGGGGGATATGCTCGGTAATGCTGCTTTATTTTTATTTGGTTTACTGCCACTGCTTCTTCTTATTATTAAGCGATTAAAAGGAGGAGTAGCGTGAAAAATAAATTTAATTATATGCGGTTCTATTTGGTTTTGTTATGTACGCTTTTGCTTCTATTTTTAACAGGATGTTGGAGCAGTAAAGAAGTAGAAGAGTTGAGTTTAACTGCAGGTATAGCACTAGATAAAGGGAAGAATTCAACAATTGAGAAAGAGGATGAGGAAGGAGGTTATCCTAAAAGAAATCTTATAAAAGCAACTTATCAAATTGTCAGTTCGCAAGCACAAAGTAAAGGAAACGGACAACAAAAACGTTATATAAATGTTTCTGAGACCGGTGATTCCATTCATCAAATTGTTCGTGAGTTTTCATTGAAAAGAGAGAGCGCAATGTTCAGCCCACATTTAAAAAACATTGTTATTAGTGATAGTCTTGTACGTACATACAGTTTAGAACAATTACTTGAACAGTATCTCCGCGACAATGAAGTTCGGCTTAGCTGTATGATCTTAATTAGCAAGGGTCTAGCGAAGGAGGTACTGGAATCAAACAAAAAAGGAGAAATCCCAGCATTTCGTTTGTCTGGAATTGCAGATAATCGAAAGAGAACAACAAGGATTTTACCTCCTGTATCACTCGCTAAATTGGAAGGAAAGATGCGGTCAGGGTCCAGTTTTCTATTGCAAAATGTAATCTCGATAAAAGGAGAAACGAAATTTGCAGGAGCTGCTGTAATTAAAGGGAAGACAAAAAAGTTGATGGGCTTTTTAAATGAACAGGAATTGGAAGGAGTAGTATGGATAAACGGAAAAAGGAATGGTGGTGTGGTAAAAACTTTTGATAAAGAATCAAAGAAACTCATTATATACGAAATAAAGTCAATAAAAAGCAAAATCATACCACATGTTAACGGAAATAATATTTCCTTTGATGTAAACATTGAATCAGAAGGGCGTTTGTCTGAAAATTGGATGCAATCAGGAAAAGATTTTGAAAATGAATTTTTAAAAAGGGAAGAAAAAGCTATTGAAAAAGAAGTAAAGCACTTAGTACATCATGTTACAAAAAAAATACAAAAAGAATACCAAGTCGATATTGCGGGTTTTGGCAACCAATTAAGAATTAAACACCCGAGAACATGGGAGAAAGTCAAAAAAGATTGGGATCGAACATTTAGTAAGGTACCGATTAAATATCATATAAATGTAACTATACAAGATTATGGAGCGTCAAGTTTAAAACGGTGAGATACCTTAATTGAAATTATATTTGCATCAAAACAAAAAGTTACAAAAATTTTAATTTAAAAACTTTTGTAACTTTTTGTTTTTTTATGTCCTTCTTATTATAAATTAAAGAAATGATTTTACCCTATACATTTCTTTTGCGTTATAAAAGTAAATCACAATAGTTACTATTGGCGTGTTATTTAACGTTAGGAAAGAGGAATCGCTATATATCTTGAATAGGAGGGAGTTTGAAGTGCAAGCGAAAGCAGTGCAAATAGAAGAAATCTATCAAGAAATATTAGACGGTAAAAGAAGTAGGTTTCCACCGAATACATGGAAAGAAGATAGCAATAGAGAGCTATCTAAAAGGGTCACAAAATATTTAATTGAAACACTTTTAAAATGGAATGAAGAGGATATTAAACAAAAATGGAATACGCCTTTAATTATAAAATATCGATTACTCGGCGCGCTCAAACATAGTTATGATAATAGTCCCTATAAGATGATTGAAGACTTATATCCCAATAGATTTAAAGAGTGGGAGTTTGGTATGGCACCATTAAATTTTTGGACTAAAGAAAAAGCTCTTGAAGCATTAAAATGGACTGTTGAAGAAAAAGAAAAACTAAGTAAAGTAGAACTATTCAAATTCTATAGTAAAAAATGGTTAGAGAAAAATAAACTCAGTGCACCATTAGTTATGTATTGGAATGGTAGTCCTTATGCAATGATAAATTCTTTATATCCTAATAAATTTAAAGAGTGGGAATTTAGTATGACTCCTAACAATTTTTGGACTAAAGAAAAAGCATTGGTAGCATTAAGGTGGACTATTGAAGAAAAAGAAAAATTAACTTCTTTTCAATTATTACAAGTTTACAGTGTAAAATGGCTTACTATTCATAATTTAATTTCTCCTTGTCAAATATTCTGGAATAACAGTCCGTACGCCATGATCAATGACTTATATCCTGGTCAAAATAAAGAATGGGAATATAAATTCACACCTACCGGATTTTGGACTGAAAAAAAAGCATTAGAGGCGCTGAAGTGGACTATTGAAGAAAAGGAAAAACTAACAGAGGGGCAATTACTATCTATTTACACACAAAGATGGTTAATTAAACATAAGTTATGGACACCATTAAGAAGATATTGGAAGGGAAGTCCATACAATATGTTAAATACTTTATACCCCAATCGTTATGCAAAAGATATGTTAAAAGGTTATAAAAATAAATAATGATTATATTAGAAGTCTTACTTATATCATACAATATCAAGTTTAAGATAGAGTTAATGAACTCTTAACTTAATTATAGGAGCGAAATTATATGTCACCTTTACGAGATGAAGCATTAAAAATGCATAAAGAAAAACAGGGGAAGATTGGTGTTTATTCTAAAGTTAAAGTACAAAATTCAACAGATTTAAGTCTCGCTTACTCACCAGGTGTTGCTGAGCCATGCTTAGAGATTTATAAAGATGAAAGCAAAGTATATGATTATACAATGAAAGGGAATCTAGTTGGAGTTATATCTGATGGAACTGCAGTATTAGGTCTTGGGAATATTGGACCTAAAGCAGCTATGCCAGTGATGGAGGGAAAAGCTTTACTTTTCAAATCATTTGCTGAGATCGATGCTTTTCCTATTTGTTTAAACACTAATAATCCGGATAAGATTGTTGAGGTTGTTAAATTATTAGAACCAAATTTTGGTGGGATAAACTTAGAAGATATTGCAGCACCACAATGCTTTGAAATTGAGGAGCGCCTAAGAAAATCTTGTGATATTCCTGTTTTCCATGATGATCAACACGGTACAGCTATTGTAACGATTGCTGGCCTAATTAATGCACTTAAGTTAACAAATAAAAAAATTGAAGATGTGCAAATCGTTGTGAATGGTGCTGGTGCTGCTGGGATAGCGATTGTTAAGCTGTTACTTCATATGCATGTAAAAAATGTTATTTTGTGTGACACAAAAGGGATAATATATGAACAGCGACCTATTGGAATGAATGCGCTTAAAGAAGAAATAGCTCGTATTACAAATATAGAACAGAAGCGGGGAACATTAGCAGAGGCCCTTATTGATGCTGATGTATTTATTGGAGTATCAGCTGCAGATGTAGTTGATGAGGATATGATTCGTTCTATGAATCATAATCCTATTATTTTTGCCTTGGCTAACCCTACACCTGAAATTATGCCTAATAAAGCAAAAATAGCAGGAGCACTAGTAGTTGGTACAGGACGTTCTGATTTTCCTAATCAAGTAAATAATGTACTAGCTTTCCCCGGAGTTTTTCGTGGAGCTTTAGATGTACAAGCAAAAGAAATTAATGAAGAAATGAAGCTAGCAGCTGTTTATGCAATAGCTGAGTTAATTTCAGAAGAAGAGCTTCATGTCAACTATGTCATTCCAAATCCGTTTGATCCTAGGGTGGTGCCACATGTAGCATATGCTGTCGCACGTGCTGCAGTGGAAACCGGTGTTTCAAGAAAAAATATCAGCATGTCTGAAATTAAAAACAATCTATTCAGGTTAACAAAAGAGGTAAATATATTAAAATAAATATTTTTCTTAAGAAAATATTATGTAGTAAAGGTTATCTACTTAGTTCTTAGCGTATAAAAAGTTAAATTATGTATATCTCCCTTTCTGATATTTGTAAAACGCATATATTTATTCCTTGTGAAGTATGAAAATTAACAAAGTCTTAAAAGGAGCGAGTTTAAATGATGATTGTTCTTCAGGTAGTTTTAGCAATTTTTATTGTAGTAGGGGGATTCATAAAAATTTTCCGTATATCTTTTCAAGTAGAACATTGGCGACAATATCAATATTCATTATGGTTTATGTCTATAATTGGTTTTATTGAAATTATTGGAGCAATAGGTATAATCGGTGGTATTTGGAATCAATACTTAGCGCTAGGAGCAAATACGTTATTAGCAGTTCTCATGGTCGGAGCCATTCATGCTCATATTTTTCGAGCAAAACAATCTATTTTAATAGCAATTCCTGCATTACTTTGTTTCATATTATCTATGGGGATAATTATTTGGAATTTAAATACATTTTCTTGAGCGTAACTATAAATTTTGAAAATAAGTAATTATTAGAGGAATATGTAAGCTCTATTTAAAATGGTGAATAGTTAAAGAATATTAATTCCGAAAAATTATCACCATTTTACTATTGTTTTTAATAGTTCTATGAATAGAAAGTCGCTTCATTTTTTAAAATGCATGCTTGTAAAGTACATACGAAAACATAACTCATTATAGGAAGGAGAATTTTTAAATTCTATTGATAAACCCAGTAATTGTAATAGCCCTAACTTAGAATAATAATTTCAAAATCAATAAAGTTTAGAATAGAAGGAGCAAGATCAAATTATTATGAATAAACAAATAGGATTTATCGGATGTGGAAACATGGGTATTGCTATGATAGGTGGGATGATTAATAAAAATATAGTGTCTCCAAATCAAATAATTTGTTCAGATTTAAACGTCAGTAATTTAAAAAATGCTAGTGATAAATATGGCATAACTATAACTACTAACAATAATGAAGTTGCTAACAGTGCCGACATTTTAATTTTATCAATTAAACCAGACTTATACACATCGGTAATTAACCAAATAAAAAACCAAATAAAAAATGATGTAATTGTTGTAACTATTGCTGCAGGAAAAAGTATTAAGAGCACTGAGAATGAATTTGATAGAAAGTTAAAGGTTATTAGAGTAATGCCGAATACACCGGTACTTGTTGGGGAAGGAATGTCTGCATTATCTTTTAATGAAATGGTTACAGAAAAAGATATAAAAGAGGTACTAAATATATTTAATAGTTTCGGCCAGACGGAGGTCGTAAATGAAAAATTAATGGATGTTGTTACATCTATTAGTGGTTCTTCTCCAGCATATGTGTATATGTTTATAGAAGCCATGGCAGATGCTGCTGTACTTGACGGTATGCCGAGAAAACAGGCTTATAAATTTGCGGCTCAGGCTGTATTAGGTTCTGCAAAAATGGTATTGGAAACGGGAATACATCCAGGTGAATTGAAGGATATGGTTTGTTCTCCAGGGGGAACGACGATAGAAGCTGTAGCAACATTAGAAGAAAAAGGTTTAAGAACAGCTATCATTTCAGCTATGAAACGTTGTACGAAAAAATCTATGGAAATGTCTCGTTTAACTAGTAAGTGAGAAGATTTGTTTAGGCGTAACTTCATATCCATTAATGTAAGCTATTATTTAAATTAAAAGCTTGTTGCTATTCTCTTATAGAGAGCGGGGCATAAAATTGCCTTTCACAATGGTGCTCTAGGCTGGAATAAACTAGATTAATATATATTATTTGAAAAATAAAGAGCGTATACAAATGTATAATCGGAGGAGTTGTTATGTCAAATAAAGTTCCTACTTCTTTTATCATTATTATAGGATTGATGCTGTTTGCATTGTTTTTTGGAGCAGGAAATTTAATTTTTCCACCTATGCTTGGTCAAATGGCTGGAAATAATGTATGGATAGCCAATGCAGGCTTTTTAGTTACTGGAGTTGGTTTACCATTGTTAGCAATAACAGCATTTGTTTTTTCAGGTGAAAGTGATTTGCAATCTTTAGCTAGTCGTGTACATCCGGTGTTTGGTATTGTATTTGCGATCGTTCTCTATCTAGCGATTGGTCCCTTTTATGCCATCCCTAGATCTGGAACTGTATCATTTGAAATTGGAATTAAACCGTTTTTATCAAATGATGCAGGTCCTGCTGCATTAACCGTATTTACAATCTTATTTTTCACAGTTACATGCTTATTATCCCTTAATCCTACAAAACTTGTTGATATAGTTGGAAAAATTTTGACTCCTATCAAATTGACTGTTATTGGGATGCTCGTAGTTGTTGCTTTTATTCACCCAATTGGAAGAATTCAGGCACCTAGTGAAGTGTATGCATCAGATGCATTTTTTAAAGGTTTTCAAGAAGGGTATTTAACATTAGATGCTCTTGGAGCTTTTGTTTTCGGAATTATTATTGTGAATGCAATTAGAGAAAAAGGGGCTACTACTAAAAAGCAGCTTATGGTTGTTTGTGTAAAAGCAACGACTATTGCTGCTACACTCTTAGCTCTTATCTATACTGCCCTTTCCTATATGGGCGCTTCTAGTGTAGAAAAACTAGGTCATTTAAATAATGGGGCTGAAGTTTTAGCAAAAGTTTCGGGCTATTACTTTGGTTCGTATGGTGCAATCTTCTTAGGTGTAATGATTATAGTAGCATGTTTAATCACAAGCATAGGACTTATCACTGCTTGTTCTTCTTTTTTTCATAAATTATTTCCAAAGATTTCTTACAAAAAACTTGCTATTATTTTGTCTGTTTTCAGTACACTAGTTGCGAATATAGGGTTAACACAATTAATTAAGATTTCAATCCCTGTATTAATAACTATGTATCCAATTGCTATTACCTTAATATTTCTAACATTTTTACACTCTGTATTCAATGGTAGATTTGAAGTATATCAAGGGAGTTTGATATTGACATTTATTTTTAGTTCGTTAGATGGATTAAAAGCTGCTGGAATAGAAAGTGAAATAATCCATAATTTTTTTGAGCACTTTCTTCCTTTATATAGTGTAGGTTTAGGGTGGGGATTTCCGGCTATTATAGGCGGTGTATGTGGGTATATTGTTAGTGTATTACGGAAGAAAAATACCTTAAGTTCTAGTGAAACTCAATTAAATAAATAAATTATTTTTGTTTATCATACCATTATCGGGCATACAAAACTAATTATCTCTTTGAAATGAAAAAATCTTTTATTTATATCTTTGGAGGTAAATTGAATTAGCTATAACACATTATAGCTGATGTTTGTTGAACAGTGGAGGAAAGAAAAAAATAGAATGTTTCAAATTTATTTAACGTAAAAGAAATATTATAAGACTATCTAATAACTAAGTAAATTTATATACAACACTAACGAGAAGAACCAACCTTATTTTAAAGGGGATACAGAAAATATGAGTAATTTACTAAAAAAGAAATCCGTTACACAATTGTTAGAGCATAATCAAAGCAAGACTTTAACGAAAACATTAGGAGCATTTGATTTAATTATGTTAGGGATAGGCTCGATAGTTGGAACGGGGGTTCTTGTGTTAACTGGATTAGTAGCAGCAAGAGATGCTGGTCCAGCAGTTATTTTTTCATTTATACTTGCAGCAATTATATGTGGATTTATAGCATTATGTTACGCGGAAATTGCTTCTACACTCCCGGCGTCTGGTAGTGTATATACGTACTCATATGCAACAATTGGTGAGTTTGTTGCTCATCTAGTAGGTTGGTCATTGCTGTTAATATATATCGTGGCAACAGCAGCTGTCGCTGCTGGATGGACAGGCTATTTCCACAATTTAATAAAGGGATTTGGATTAGAGATACCTAAAGCTCTAGTAACAATTCCTTCGCATGGTGGTATTGTGAATCTACCAGCAGTAATCATTACATTGATATTAGCATGGATGTTATCCCGTGGTACGAGGGAAAGCAAACGAATCAATAATACAATGGTATTGATTAAAATTGGAATGATTTTGTTGTTTATTACGGTTGGTATATTCTATGTAAAACCAATGAACTGGATACCAATTGCACCATACGGTTTAAGTGGAGTTTTTACGGGTGGAGCAGCTATTTTATTCGCTTTTACGGGTTTTGATATATTAGCAACTTCAGCAGAAGAAGTAAAAGATCCGAAACGTAATCTTCCCATCGGTATTATTGCATCATTAATCATATGTACAATTATTTATGTTATGGTATGCCTTGTTATGACAGGAATGGTTTCCTATAAAGAATTAAATGTTCCTGAGGCAATGGCTTATGTAATGGAAGTTGTAGGACAAGGAAAAGTCGCTGGTGCAATTGCTGCAGGTGCTGTAATTGGCCTTATGGCTGTTATTTTTTCCAATATGTATGCGGCAACACGAGTATTCTTTGCAATGAGTCGTGATGGATTGTTACCGAAATCATTTGCGAAAGTTAATAAGAAAACTGGAGCACCCACTTTTATAACTGGATTAGCAGGAATAGGGAGCTCTATAATAGCTGGGTTTATTGATTTGAAAGAATTAGTTAATTTAGTTAATATCGGTAGTTTGGTGACATTTGCGTTAGTTTGTCTATCAGTTATTATTCTTCGTAAATCACACCCAAATTTAAAACGTGGATTTATGGTACCTTTTGTACCTGTATTACCATGCGTTGCAATTGTATGCTGTGTGTTTTTAATGCTAAATTTACCGTTAAGGACATGGGTGTACTTTAGTATTTGGATTACTATTGGGGTAGTAGTATATTTCCTTTATTCGATAAAACACAGTAATTTAAATGAGGAAACGATCTCGAAATTACATGATAAAATTGCGAGATAATAACGATCGAAAATTTTATTAATAATCATATTGATAGTTGAGTAACATAGAAACAGTTTTTTGACATTTAGCAAGAGATAAAATAAGAGATGCTAGGGCAGCTAAGTACTTTTTTAGAAACCTTGCTTGTTTTTTACGATTTAAAACTGCTAAGGAGAGAGAAGTATGAGTGAATTGCATTTTATGAGTATAGAAGAATTTGATAATAAATTAAAAAAATCTGACAGTGGTATTTATTTCATTAAAGATTATAATGACAATATTATTTATGTAGGCAAGGCTTTTAGTATAAAAAGTAGAGTATTAGCTCATTTTAATAGTTATTCCAATATTGAGGAATATGTACATTTATTTAATAAAGTAGCGTATCTCATTGAAGATAGTTTGTTAAAACGCTCTTTGTTACAAGTTACTTATATGATTAAATATAAACCAGTATTAAACAAAGAAGTCCAAAAAGAATTCCCAGAGTTATATACTCAATACATTAAGCAAACAAATAAAAAATCTATGTTGTTAGAAATTGAGGAAGCTAAAGAAAAAAGGGATGAGTTAAAGAATAGATTGGTAAAATTAGTAGGCGGAAAAACTATGTTTTATGACATAATTTCTCTGTTAAACAATGGATATAACTATCATGTTCTCGCAAAAGTATTGAGCATAGAACTTCAAACTTTAATTATAATAAAAGAACACCGAAATAAATTCCCGATACCACATAATTATAAGAGGACAATAAAACATCAAGATATAATGTATGCTTTATCTGGAAAAAAGAATTTAAGTACTTAAAGGTTAAACACTTAACTTTAAAATAGTAAATTCGTTGCTTTTGTAGCTTTTATTGTTATATTGAAATGCAATGTACATTTGTGTTTCAAATTTAATTGGTGAAATAAGGGGAGGGAAAGGGTTCCTATAAAAAATACTGGAATAAATTAGGTTATTCATGCGTAAATAGCATAATTAGGTACATGTTATTTATAAATATTCAAAGATACGAAAGTAATACAAATGAAATTCTTATTTCTGCTACTACAAGTACTATTGAGCAAATGAAGTATGAAAGTGCTTTTGAACTAGGGGTCACACGGGGACCTGATACATCACATCATCTGCAAATGGTTCGGATCGGTGGAGAGATTACAAAACGCTTAGTTTGAATGGCTGAAAAACAGTTAACAGGTCAATACAGACTACACTAAGAAAATAATCCGTATATATATATGGATTATTTTTCCTTTAATTTACAAAAAAATAAATTTCGAAATTGAAAAAACCTCTCAGATTCCTTTGTAATAAACTTTTTTATTTGTGTTAATGACATAGGTATCAAAAGATAATCAACCCGATATGAACGATGTATGAGCCTTTAAAAGAGTTTTGGTGTTATTTGCAATTTTAATTTCATAATACTTAAGCCGATATAATAAAATGTTTTATGTCTAAATCGATATAAAGGAATAGTTTTTTAGTGATATTTCTTTTTTTATAGAATAAGCAAAACCTGATATTGTAGTAAGAATTGTTTTGAGGTCAATTTACTGTGCATCTTGGTTATTGAAATTTTTTGTTGATTAACAACTATTGTATTTGGAAATTAATAATAAGTTTATCTCGCTATTTGCCGGGCAGTAAGACCCCCACCTCAAAATTCAGCGGAAGCAAAGAAGTTAGGTGGGGGGCGGGCTGCCCGTAAAAGCCCGATTGGTGTGGGCTAATAATCAGTGGGGATGAACAAAACCCCCACTGATTAAAGTTTCACTTTATGTGATGCGGTACTAAAACTATCTAGTTTGCTATTTTTAGTATTTGTAAAGTCTATATATATTTTCCTCTTTTGTGGAAAGTAAACTAATGTTGCGACCAGTAATATAGTGTCATTTTTTTGAAAATCCCATTCGTTTTTTTATTTTTAGTTGATGAAAAGACCTTTCTCTCAATTAAATGTTTAGTTGAGTACTTGAATTTCCTCCACCTTGTACTTTTCAAAGCATAGTGCTTCAAAAATAGCCGTATCGCTTTCATCTGTTTCCAATTTCACAACTTCTTTATTATCTTTTTTTTAAAATTTGGAGCAAAATAGTTTTTCAGTTTCATATTTAAATTAGCAGTATTTATTTTTTTGAATTCAATTTGTATAAGTGATTGAATTGGAACTTTGACTGTTGTTTCTTGCGGTGGTACAGTATCTCCTGTTACTTCGCTTTATTTTAAATCTTTTTCCAGCTTGGTCCTCGCATTGACTACCACTGTATTTTGTAGTACTTCACTATTTTCTCAAGTTCAATAATTATATTTTGTAGAATTAAGAAAAGAACTTAGCTTATTTCCTTTACTTTACTTATCTACTCTGATATTTAGATGCTAACTACAATTAAATAATATATGATTTTTATAAAAAAGATATAGTAATATTTTGTTGTGAATTGTACTAATTTGATATTTTATAGTATTATTTGTCGTGAATTATATCTAACAGAATATATTTTATGGATCTATAAAGGAGAATGTAATGAATACTTCTATCGATATACAACACTTGTGTGATCTTGCACATAAAGCATTTAATGCCCCTGTACATATTTTATCTGCAGACAAAAAAATTTTATATCATTCTACATCTGATAATGTTTGTAGTCCTTTTTATTCTTCAAAAGAAGAACATCTTACTGATATTTATCAAGAAAACGATCCCTTTAACTTGCCACTTTTCCGAAGTAACAACTATCTTGAAAATTTTGTTCTAATTCATATAGAAAATCATGATGATATTAAAGGGACTATCATAATCGGTCCTACTATACATCCAAAAGATTCAGATGATATGATCATAAAATTTCAGAAAGAATTTAAATCAAATGATAACATTCAAGAAAGACTTGCCTATTATCAGTGTTTATCTGAGATTAAAAAAACTACATTAATTGATATGGGAATTTTATTACATTACATGATTTTCAATGAAAAGTTAGATGTAGATATTGTCTTGGAAAAAAATAAAGTACTAGAGGAAATTCCTAATAAAAATGTGAAACCTGATTTATATATTTTAAAACGCCGACAAAACAAACCTAAAACGCACAATATGGCATTAGTAAATGATTTCTTTTCGACTATTAAAGAAGGGAATAAAAAAAAGTTAATACAGTATATGTATGCGGTTTCGCAAGAAGATGTTGAACTTATGCTAATAGAGGATCCGCTCAGGAATCAAAAAAACCTTGGAATTATTGCGATTACCTTAGCCACTCGATATGCAATAGAAGGAAACCTGCCACCAGATATTGCTTTTGCTCATAGTATTTTATATATACAAACCCTGGAACAATTAGATAATGTAGAATCTGTAAAGCGATTGTCAGGGGATGCTTTACGTACTTTTGCAGATCGTGTGAAAGAATACAATGCAAAAAAGTATTCTTACGCGGTTACTACATGTATAAAACATATTAATAAAAATGTTTACGATGGAATATCTCTGAATGAACTTGCTAATCATTTAGAAATTACGCCTACTTATCTGTCTAAACTATTTAAAAAAGAAATGGGAATTACTTTAAGCGAATATATTCAAAGGGAACGAGTGGAAGAAGCAAAGAAATTATTAACACTCACTACTTATTCGTTATCAGATATCTGTGCTTGGCTTAACTTTAATGACCAAAGTTATTTTATAAGAGTTTTCAAAAAAATCACTAGTATGACTCCTAGGCAGTACCGTGAAAAATATACAGTAATATAAGCTTGTTATCTGCTGTCTCCAATGTAAAGACTTAAACATGGGTATAAGTATCCCCAAAAATGAAAATTCACTAACCATTATTTTGCTAAAGAAAACAAAAAGACAGAAGGCTGCAAAGTGTTTCAAGTAAGCTTTGCAGCTTTTTTGTAATTTAAAACCTATGTTTATAACGATGATAAGTTTATAGACTAATATCTTCATATTGTATATTTGTTAATAATGATATTAAAATGTTTTGTAAAAAAACAACAATATAACATATATTACTAAATATATCTACATTTTATGCAATTATACATAACTAAATAAAGGTAAAAAAGTATAAAAAGACCTATTATATTATTCTATAAGTATTTTTTCTAAAATAAAATTTCTTGGTTGAGCTAAAATAGTTATTTTTAACCGTATACACATTAATTTGTAATCATTACAATTACAGAAATGAAATTTACGAATAACTATATTTATATAATTTTTTTCGGGGCATATTTTTATTTAACAGTAAATTATCGAGCGTAATCGACAAAATTTTTCTATTTACGCATTAAAAATTTAATGTTTTAATGAACAACATAACTGGTATGACCAGACAGAAAGGATAAGGTTACGCTAATAGGAATTATAGTGAAGTTGTAAGTAACATTATGTCGTTAATAATTTTATAAATAGTCAATTTATTTACAAGAGGTCAAGAATCAAATTTGTAATAAACGTGTTCTAAGTTTCTGCATAACAAAAGTGAAGTTATTCCGCAATAAAAGTATAAGCGATGTACAGCATAATTCCACCTTTTGTAGTCTAGTAAGGAGTTTGCTGATAAAACTAAGAGTAATATTATTAAATTTAAATTAAACAATGTTATGACAAGATTAACTGTAAGCATTGGTTTATTGATCCTCACGATTCTGTAGGTTAAACCGCAATTCTAGGAAAGAATTAATAATTTACTACTCATAGGGTGCCTGATTCAAATATAGTTAATAAATTTTTGTTATTTATATTTAAAAAAATAGAGTATCGAAATGAGAGATAAATAAAATCCTTACATCCTATTAGAAGTAAAAACTAACGATATTACCCTATCTGAAAGATTTCTCCTTCTTAACTAGTTTACAAAGAGAGAGGTCGTACAAGTTATATGAATTAAGTTATAAAAACAATGGTAAAGGAGTGTACGGAATGAAAACTAAAATAATTACAGGATTATTAGTCACATCCATTGTAACTGGAGGAAATATTCCTATCAATACTCTCGCAACACCAACCGTTCAAGCGGAAACTCAACAGGAAGGCATGGATATTTCCTCTTCATTACGAAAATTAGGTGCGCAATCTAAATTAATCCAAACGTATATTGATCAATCTTTAATGAGTCCTAATGTACAGTTAGAGGAAGTCACAGCTTTAAATACAAATCAATTCCTAATCAAACAAGATATGAAGGAATGGTCATCGGAACTCTATCCACAGTTAATTCTATTAAATTCAAAAAGTAAAGGATTTGTAACAAAATTTAATAGCTATTACCCGACATTAAAATCGTTTGTAGACAATAAAGAAGATAGAGAAGGGTTTTCGGATAGACTTGAAGTACTTCAAGAAATGGCTATGACGAATCAAGAAAATACGCAACGGCAAATCAATGAATTAACAGATCTTAAATTACAGCTTGATAAAAAATTAAAAGATTTTGATACCAATGTGGCAACTGCTCAAGGCATACTAAGTACAGATGGAACAGGAAAAATAGACCAGTTAAAAAATGAAATATTAAATACCAAAAAAGCAATTCAAAATGATTTACAGCAAATTGCATTAATACCAGGGGCTTTAAATGAACAGGGATTTGCTATATTCAAAGAAGTTTATAGTCTTTCAAAAGAAATTATTGAACCAGCTGCTCAAGCAGGGGTGGCAGCGTATAACAAAGGAAAAGAAATTAACAACTCTATTCTAGAAGCTGAGAAAAAAGCAGTGCAAGAAGCAACAGAGCAAGGTAAAACTGCTCTAGAGATTGAATCAGCAAAAAAAGCAGCTCGTGAAGCAATTGAGAAAAGCAAACAAGGTGAAATAGCAGCCGCAGCCGCAGCAAAAACACAAGAGTATGACCTGATGAAGGTCATTGATACCGAAAAGATTAAGAAAACATTTGGCGTTTTTGCTGAAGTAAATAAATTAACAGCAGAGCAGCGAGCATATTTAGATGATTTAGAGAAACAAAATCAAAAAATATATGATTTAACAACGAAATTATCAATAGCTGATTTACAAAAATCAATGCTTCTTCTTACACAAAATGATTTGCATACGTTTGCAAATCAAGTAGATGTAGAACTTGATCTACTAAAGCGCTATAAAGAAGATTTAAATCTAATAAAAAATAGCATTACAAAATTATCTACTAATGTTGATACAACTAACGAGCAGTCTCAAAAAGATACATTAAGACAATTAAAAAATGTAATAAGTTACCTTGAAGAGCAAGTATATAAATTTTGATATTACGTTTTTGGAAATCTATAAAGAGTATAAGCATTTAGCGAAAGAAGGAGAATAGTCATGAAAAAATTTCCATTCAAAGTACTAACTTTAGCTACATTAGCAACTGTTATAACTGCTACTACCGGTAACACTATTCATGCATTTGCACAAGAAACGACCGCTCAAGAACAAAAAGTAGGCAATTATGCATTAGGCCCCGAAGGACTGAAGAAAGCATTGGCTGAAACAGGGTCTCATATTCTAGTAATGGATTTATACGCAAAAACAATGATTAAGCAACCAAATGTAAATTTATCTAATATCGATTTAGGCTCAGAGGGGGGAGAGTTGCTCAAAAATATTCACCTTAATCAAGAGCTGTCACGAATCAATGCGAATTACTGGTTAGATACAGCGAAGCCACAGATTCAAAAAACTGCTCGTAATATTGTAAATTACGATGAACAATTTCAAAATTATTACGACACATTAGTAGAAACTGTACAAAAGAAAGATAAGGCAGGTCTAAAAGAGGGTATAAATGATTTAATTACTACAATCAATACAAATTCAAAAGAAGTTACAGATGTGATTAAGATGCTACAAGACTTCAAAGGGAAACTATATCAAAATTCTACAGATTTTAAAAATAATGTTGGTGGTCCAGATGGGAAAGGTGGATTAACTGCAATATTAGCAGGTCAACAGGCAACGATTCCACAACTTCAAGCTGAAATTGAGCAACTTCGTTCTACTCAGAAAAAACATTTTGATGATGTATTAGCATGGTCAATTGGTGGTGGATTGGGAGCAGCTATTTTAGTTATTGCAGCTATTGGAGGAGCGGTAGTTATTGTTGTAACGGGCGGTACAGCAACACCGGCTGTTGTTGGTGGACTTTCAGCTCTTGGTGCAGCTGGTATCGGTCTAGGAACTGCGGCTGGTGTCACAGCATCTAAGCATATGGACTCCTATAATGAAATTTCTAATAAAATCGGAGAATTAAGTATGAAAGCAGATCGTGCTAATCAAGCAGTTCTTTCGCTTACTAACGCGAAAGAAACATTGGCATATTTATATCAGACTGTAGATCAAGCGATATTGTCTCTAACAAATATTCAAAAGCAATGGAATACAATGGGCGCAAATTATACAGATTTACTGGATAATATCGATTCTATGCAAGACCACAAATTCTCTTTAATACCAGATGATTTAAAAGCCGCTAAAGAAAGTTGGAATGATATTCATAAAGATGCAGAATTTATTTCAAAAGATATTGCTTTTAAACAGGAGTAGAACTGAAATATAAAACCTAAATTGGAGGAAAATGAAATGATAAAAAAAATCCCTTATAAATTACTAGCTGTATCGACGCTATTAACTATTACAACCGCTAATGTAGTTTCACCAGTAACAACTTTTGCAAGTGAAATTGAACAAACGAATAATGGAGATACGGCTCTTTCTGCAAATGAAGCGAGAATGAAAGAGACCTTGCAAAAGGCTGGATTATTTGCAAAATCTATGAATGCCTATTCTTATATGTTAATTAAGAATCCTGATGTGAATTTTGAGGGAATTACCATTAATGGATATGTAGATTTACCTGGTAGAATCGTACAAGATCAAAAGAATGCAAGGTCACATGCTGTTACTTGGGATACGAAAGTAAAAAAACAGCTTTTAGATACATTGAATGGTATTGTTGAATACGATACAACATTTGACAATTATTATGAAACAATGGTAGAAGCGATTAATACAGGGGATGGAGAAACTTTAAAAGAAGGGATTACAGATTTGCGAGGTGAAATTCAACAAAATCAAAAGTATGCACAACAACTAATAGAAGAATTAACTAAATTAAGAGACTCTATTGGACATGATGTTAGAGCTTTTGGAAGTAATAAAGAGCTCTTGCAGTCAATTTTAAAAAATCAAGGTGCAGATGTTGATGCCGATCAAAAGCGTCTAGAAGAAGTATTAGGATCAGTAAACTATTATAAACAATTAGAATCTGATGGGTTTAATGTAATGAAGGGTGCTATTTTGGGTCTACCAATAATTGGTGGTATTATAGTGGGAGTAGCAAGGGATAATTTAGGTAAGTTAGAGCCTTTATTAGCAGAATTACGTCAGACCGTGGATTATAAAGTAACCTTAAATCGTGTAGTTGGAGTTGCTTACAGTAATATTAATGAAATGCACAAGGCGCTTGATGATGCCATTAACGCTCTTACTTATATGTCCACGCAGTGGCATGATTTAGATTCTCAATATTCGGGCGTTCTAGGGCATATTGAGAATGCAGCTCAAAAAGCCGATCAAAATAAATTTAAATTCTTAAAACCTAATTTAAATGCAGCGAAAGACAGTTGGAAAACATTACGAACAGATGCTGTTACATTAAAAGAAGGAATAAAGGAATTAAAAGTGGAAACTGTTACTCCACAAAAATAGGGAAATATTAATTCTGTTGTAAAGTGAACTAAAACATGGAAAGTCTATGATTACACTGTTAAACAGAAAAGTAATAATTAATAAATCCTTATATAACAGAAAGGCGGAGTCTCATTAAAGACTTCGCCTTTCAATTATATATAAGTATGATTCGAATAAAAAATAACCTTGTAGTTTAATTGCTTTTTTAAAATTTGCAACAGAATCGGTTAATTTGAAGTAGATTATATACATTTTCTTTAATACTTAATGATTTGAAGGCTGCTAAAGAAAGTTCAAACGATACTGATAAAAGATGTAGAACTCATTTTGAAAGACATCGCTTTTTAATAAGATTAGAACTTGAAACCATACCTTATATAGGAGGAATACGAAATGATGAAAAAAATCCCTAATAAACTACTCGCTATATCAGCGTTTTTAACTATAACAACTACTTATGCAGTCATACCACTAGAAACTTTTGCAATTGAAATTGAACAAACGAACATTGAAAATATATCTCTTTCAGCAAATGAAGAACAGATGAAAAAAGCTTTGCAAGATGCTGGTTTATTTGCAAAAGCTATGAATGAATATTCTTATTTGCTAATTAATAATCCAGATGTGAGTTTTGAAGGAATAACTATTAATGGAAATGCAGATTTACCTAGTAAAATTGTACAAGATCAAAAGAATGCAAGAGCACATGCTGTTACATGGAATACACAAGTAAAAAAACAACTTTTTGATACATTGACAGGCATTATAGAATACGATACAAAATTTGAAAATCATTATGAAACATTAGTAGAGGCGATCAATACTGGAAATGGAGATACTTTAAAAAAAGGGATTAAAGATCTACAGGGAGGAATTCAACAAAATCAAAAGTCTGCAAAAGCATTAATAGAAGAATTAATTCAATTAAAAAATGCTATTGGAGAAGATGTTAGAACATTTGGAAGTCATAAAGAGACATTGCAATCGATTTTAAAAAACCAAGGTGCTGATGTGGAGGCGGACCAAAAGCGTCTAGAGGACCTTTTAGGACAAGTAAAATATGAGAAAGACATAGAATCTAAGGGGTTAGACATGGTGAAAATCCCCTTTATTCCAACCTTGATTGCTGGTGGCATAATGATAGGTGATGCAAGAGGTAAGTTAGGTTGGCTAGAACCTGAATTAGCAAAATTGCGTCAGACTGTAGATTATAAAATAACATTGAATCGTGTAGTTGGAGTTGCATTTCATAATATTAGTGATATGCATAGTATGCTTGATAGTGCTATCACTGCTCTTACTTATATGTCTACGCAATGGGAGGATTTAGATTCTCAATATTCGGGTGTACTGGGACATATTGATAAAGCTGATCAAAAAGCTGATCAAAATAAATATAAATTCTTAACCCCTAGCTTGAATGCAGCGAAAAACAGTTGGAAAACATTAAAAACAGATGTTGTCACTTTGCAAGAAGGGATAAAAATTGCAGAGAAAAAAGAACAGGATTTTTTGAATCAGCTTCGTCCATCAAACGTTTTCTACTTTTATAAAAAAATTCATAACGCATACACTTTTGAAATAAAGACTGGAACAAATGCGCCAAATGCGTCTTATAAAGTTATGAATTTAACGAAAAACACTGTTCATAATATGTGGAGTGGAGGGGCTAATACTAACATGTGGGCTGATTGGCTTTCATTCAATCCAAATGATGAATTTGCGGTAGTAGCAGTAGTGGATGGTAAAGAATATGTTGTGTATAAAGACAAAGTACAAAATATAATGAACTGAATCTGAAAGTAACGAAGTAATTGGAGCTGGAGAATAAACTAGACACCAAGTTAATCGAAAAATCTCCTTATATCCTAGAATATTTTGCTCAAGAAAAAGAATTTGTTCAGCGAAAAAGTAAATATTGAACCAAGGAGTTAGTTGTATTATGTGTATGGTTTTACCGAAAGGTTTCAAGTACATTACCCATACAATTATGTAGTTATCCTGAAGCATCTACAGATGTTCTTATCGACCTTGAAGAATTACTTAGCTTCCTAAGTGGAGTGATTTTATGCAAAATTAAGTGAACGTTTTTGTACATAGATTAGTTGACATTCATATAGATTTTTTCCATTTTCAAAGATAGTTTTGTTTTTTATGTTATTTTTCAAAAATTACTGCTGAAATTTCTATATTCATGACTCAGGATATAATCATTGTTTGATGAAATGACATACCACGTCCCTTAGAGTTTCATACGTATTACGATAACTTAAAGAAAAAAGATAATAGTAGTCAACGGTTACTATTATCTTTTTTGAACTATTTTTCATTAAAATATCTCATCTGCTGTGCTCCTTATTTACTTTTCCAGATTTTATCCTAGTTTAAAATTTATGCATTTGAACTGTTTATACAATTTGTAGGATTTTTAGCTTTTTTGTCGAATACACTTAATGCAAGGAGGGACATTACATGATTATTAAAGATTATTTCATCAACCTTTCTATTTTTTCTTTATTAGTTAGCGCAGCAATATTTATTCAAGTGTTTACAATTAATTCTAGTCGATATTTCGAAAAGCTCTATGGAGGGATTATTGCAGTTACGTTAATGTTCTTTTCTTTTCCATACATGGGATTTTCCTACGATCTTCGAGTTGTTCCTCTTATTCTATCTTTTATTTACTTTGGTCGTATTGCTGGTTGGATTACGTTAATTAGCATAATTGTAATGCGTATCTTTTACACTGGAGGGTATTGGGAACCTCCTGTGATTGCTTATTTAGGTATGGGGATTCTATTTTCTACTTTTAAAACTTATTTTAAAAAACTACATCCTTTTAAAAGTGCATCGCTAGATTTTTCTGTTTTTATTGGAATAAAGTGGTTAGTTGGCGTATTATTTAATACTACATTACTTTACACAGGAGGCTTATTATATATAGCGTTAGGACTTTTAATTGGGCTATTTCTTATGGAAGCCTACCAGAGATTGTATTATTTAACACAGGACTTATCTAAAATGAATCAAGAATTAAAAAAATCGAAGCAAGGACTTGCAGATACCGTACATGAGCTTCAAGGAGGAATTTTTAAATTTAAAAAAGTGGATAAGCACTTTATACACACTTTATGTGATGGACAGTTTTATTATCAAAACGGATTTTATTCTGAACAGGTGGTAGGAAAAAGCTTACGTACTATTGATGCTTCTATTGTTCCTCCACATTTAGTTCCACAATTGATGAAGTACTATCTTCAGGCATGGGAAGGAAAAGAAATTATATTTGAATTACCTTGGCCAAATGATAAAACTATTATTCTTATTGCGCTTAGGCCGATTAAACGAAATGGACAAGTTATTGAAGTTGTTGGTTCTACAGTTGATATAACCGAAAGGAAAAAGGTAGAATCAGAATTAAGCGCTACCAAAGAATTATTGGAATCATTTATAAAGCACAATCTAGATGCTATTACCATTTCTGATCGAGAAGGGCATATTTTACAAGCCAATAAAGCTTATGAAAAGATATTTGGGTGGTCATCACAAGAAATCAGAGGTAAGAGATTACCTTGTGTACCAGATTTTTTAATGGAAGAATCGCTAGAAAATATTCAGAAAATTCTAACGGGTGAATCTGTAGTTACTAGATTAGAAACTGTTAGACAAAGGAGCGATGGGAGTCTTCTTGATGTTAGTCTGACAGTTTCTCCTATACTAGATGTAAGGGGAAATGTGATAGCTTTATCAGCAATATGTAGAGACATCTCTGAAAGAAAACAAGCAGAAAGAGAACGACATCGATTACACCAGCAATTAAGAGATAGTGAAATGAAGTACCGTGCACTAATTGAACAAGCAACTGATGCGGTATATGTAGTAGAGCTAAATGAAGATAATGCTCCAAGTCGATTTATTGAGGTAAACCCTGTTGGGTGTAGAAGATTTGGATATAGTAGAGAAGAGTTGCTCTCATTATCATTTTCAAATATAGTACCACAAGATTCTCAAATGATCGTAAGGCTATTAGAAAAAATTAAAAAGGGAGAAACTTCCTTCACTTTGCAAGATGAATATGTTTTTCCAACAGGAAAAGTAATAACAACTGAGTTTAGTGTTCGTGTTTTTAACTTAAATGGTAAAAAGGTTTTCCTAAGTATTTCTCGTGATATCACTGAACGGCTAAAAACAGAAGAATTATTACGAAAATCTGAAAAACTTGCTGTTGTAGGACAATTAGCGACTGTAATGGCTCATGAGATTAATAATCCATTAACTGCAATGAAAGGGTTCATGCAATTACTAAAATCAACGGAAAATGAGAATAATCAGGGTTATATTAATATAATATCATCAGAGATTGAGCGTATAGAGAGCATTACAACTGAATTTATGGCGGTAGCCAAACCACAGGTGGTAAAAATGCAACCTAATAATATGAGTGTGCTAATGGATCAAGTTTTAATGCTACTACAACCTCAAGCAATGATGAATAATATAAAATTTAGAATCGATCTTAACCCTGGTATTCCATTGATTTCATGTGAAGGAAATCAATTAAAACAAGTATTTGTTAATATATTAAAAAATGCAATTGAATCTATGCCGATGGGAGGGGAAATTCTGATTCAAATAAATATACTTGATAATAATCAAGTAAGCATTCGTTTTATCGATCAAGGGTGTGGGATTCCAAAAGAACGTATACCATACCTCGGAGAACCTTTTTATAGTATTAAAGAAGAGGGGATTGGCTTAGGATTAATGATCTGTTATAAAATCATTGAAACACATCAGGGAAAGATATTTATTAAGAGTGAAATGAATAAGGGGACTACAGTTGAAGTCACTCTCCCTATTTGTACACTTCAAAATTAATATATTCTTTTACTGAAATTTTTAAGAAACCATACAGAATATAATGCTAATGTTACTTAATGAAATAATAAAGAGAAGAACACTGGTAAAATTGTACCCTATAGAATAGACACTTGAAAAAGCCTGTTATAAAAACATCCTTTCTTTAGAACCAAAAGAAAGGATGTTTTTAATATTGTAATTTTTCTTGGAGACATTTCAAATTTTTACTTGTAATACATTTTTTAACTAATTTTGGTTAAGTTAGTTAAAAAGGCATTATTTTTAAGGAGCATATTGACATATAAATATCCCTCATTTTTAAAATAGAAATTTCTAAAAACTATATATAGGTTCTTTTTGAAAGGAAGGGTATTATCAATTGAAACCACATGAAAAAGTACCTGTTCACTCTATAAAATCTTTGCAGGAATTAATGCAATTACTAAAAAAATCTAAAGATTTTATAACGTTGGAGATCGCTTCAAACAAATCCTCTATAGTCATTTCATATTTTAGAACCTTAATCGATGTAAATATATTTCATGAAGAGGTTTTAACTTATATAAAAGAGAAGAGCTTCGATTCATTACAAGATATTCGGTCTGTCTTACCCTTTGAAAATTCAAAAATAACAAATCAAATGGAAGATGTTCAGGATAGTATTTTAAACGGCTATATACTTATTCAGTTCGATACAGATAAATTAAATGGCTTGTTAATCAATGTGGCAAAGAAAGAAAAAAGAGATATTACAAAAGCTGAAATTGAATACAATATCGTGGGTCCACAAATCGCGTTTGTTGAAGATTTAGATGTAAACTTAAATTTAGTACGTAGAAAGCTTCCAACACCTTATTTACAAATGAAGGAATCGAAAGTAGGCTCTCTATCTAACACAACCGTCGCGATTGTATATATTGAGGGAATTGTAAATGATCAAAATCTACAAGAAATTATAAAAAGGGTGAGTCTAATAAAAACAGACCACGTTTTGGATAGCACGTATTTGATGCAGTTAATTGCAGACAACCCGAATTCTATATTTCCTCAATTTTTGAATACAGAACGACCAGACCGTGTAGCAGCTGTATTGGCAGAAGGGAAAATTGCACTTTTTGTAGATGGCTCACCTTATGCAATCACTCTTCCAACAACATTAATTGACTTTTTTTCTACGACAGAAGATTACACCATGCCTTGGATTATTGCCTCTTTTTTTCGTCTATTAAGGCTTTTTGCTTTTATGTTTTCTGTCTTAACGACTCCATTATATGTTGCAATCTTAACATATCATTACGAGCTTATTCCAAAAGAACTTCTTGAAACGTTAATCATATCGAGAAGTAAAGTACCTTTTCCTCCATTAATTGAAGCGCTTTTTTTAGAAATAACGATTGAATTACTGAGAGAAGCGGGGGCACGTCTACCAACTAAAGTGGGTCTAACTGTCGGTATAGTAGGTGGTATTGTAATTGGACAGGCATCTGTAGAGGCAAGTCTTACAAGTAATGTACTTATTATTATTGTTGCACTTTCAGCTCTTAGCTCATTTACAGCACCAATATATCGAATTGGTAATACAATTCGAGTAATTCGTTTTCCTTTTATAATATCTGCACACCTGTTGGGTTTATTAGGAATTGTTTTAACAAGTTCTTTGCTTTTAGCACGTTTATTACGTACAGAATCATTAAGACGTCCTTATTTGTTTCCTTTTTATCCTACACGCCCTACAGATTGGAAAGACAGCATTATCCGTTTGCCGATCTCAGCGATGTTTCGACGTCCTATTTTTTCAAGATCTAAACAGCGTTTTCGTTTTAATCCAGAAGAGGTAGAGAAAAATAAAATCAAATCACGAAATGATTTTGATGATTGAAATTAACAGGGAGGAGCATTATGAAACAGATCCCAATTGAGTATCAAGTCTCTCCATATATGGTGTTTTTTTTAATTATTACTATACAGATGGGGGTTGGTATGCTTGGTTTTGAAAGGATTAGTGCAAAATTAGTTGGAAATGATGCGTGGATTAGCACGCTGCTTTTTGGAATATCTGTTAATCTTATGATTTGGATTATATATCAGATTTTAAATCAGGGTAATGGAGATATCATTGCAATCAATCAAGACGTACTTGGAAAATGGATTGGTGGATTGTTCAACTTCATTTTTTTATCTTATATTGTATTGTTAGGTGCAACAACACTACATACTTATATAGAAGTAGTACATGTTTGGATGTTTCCTTCCATTTCATCTTGGATTATAGCAGGGGCTTTTTTGGGTCTATGTTATTACATTGTGACTGGAGGATTTCGTGTAGTTGCCGGAATCGGCTTCTTTGGAATCGTTATCCCAAGCATTCTAATCTTCACATTTTTTTATCCTTTGCAGTATGCAGATTTCCAAAATTTATTTCCAATTGCACAGCATTCATTCCTAGAAATTATGAAAGGAATGAAAGGAAATATGTTTAGTTTTTTTGGATTTGAAATGTTATTGTTATACTACCCATTTATTAAAAAGGCAAGAACGTCTCAAAAATATGCGCACTATGCAAATTTAGTAACGACTATTGTCTACACATACCTTATGATTTTAACTCTTGCGTTTTTTAGTGAAAAACAACTAGCGAGCGCGATATGGGCATATTTAAGTATGATTAAAATTATACAATTTCCCTTTATAGAGCGGTTTGAATACATTATTGTTTCTGTTTGGGCTTTTTTTATATTACCCAATGTTTCCTTTACATTATGGGGAGTAAGTCGTGGTATAAAAGAGGCACTGGGAATAAAGCAAAAATATGTTTTGCCAGTTATCATCCTGTTCATCTTTGTTTTATCATTTTTCTTGAATAACCGTAATAAAATTAACTTATTAAATACTTGGACAGGTCAAATTGGCTTTGTATATATATATGTATACCTACCTATATTATGGCTAATTCAAACCGCCAAAATAAAGTTAAGGAGATAAACATGAAGCGATGGATACTTTTCCTTATAGTAAGTGTCTTCTTAATAGGTTGTGCTAAAACGAAAATTGTGGATGACATTGACTTAGTTCAAGTTGCGGCATATGATACCGAAGCAAAAGGTAAGCTAAAAGGAACCTTTGCGATTTCAGCTTATAAAGGAGGCGGGGAAGGTGAAACGAAAATCTATTCAGCATCAGGCCAGACTGGTAGAGAAGTTCTTGCAAGAGCATCCGAAAAATCTTCTGGACCTCTAGAGTTGGGGCAATTGCGTGTTATTATATTTAATCAAAAAATAATTGATAAAGGAATGCAGGAAATTTTAGAGACTTTGAACCGAAATCCTAGTGTAGGAAATGCAATTTATTTAGCAATTACAAATGTAAAAGGGGAATCACTATTAAAGGGGAACTATTCTGAAGAAAAAGAAATTGCTTCCTATCTATCCTCTTTACTGGAGCAAAATATGGATAATGGAACGCAGCCAAAAACAAATTTTTTTATGTTTTTAAACCAACTTAATGATGATGCGAGAGATTCATATTTACCGATAATATCTAAAAAAGGTAATGTGTTGGAGTTAGATGGAATAGCACTTTTTAAAAGATGTAAAATGGTTGATAAAGTAAACCCTAAAGATTTATTTGTATTTAAATTGTTGACAGATAATTTTAAACAAGGTACATACCAATTCAAACTACCTGGTTCCTCAAATACTTACGCCACGATAGAGAATATAAAAGCTAGAACAAAATATAAGATGGAGGGGAATAGTAAGCATCCATTCGTAAATGCTCATATTCAAGTTAAAGCTGAAATTCAAGAATTTACAAAAACAAAAAATCTAGATAATCCTAAAGAAATAAAAAAATTAGAAAAAATTATGGAAAAAGAAATAGAAAAAAAAGCAACTACATTGATAAAGAGATTTATTAAAAAAGACACAGATCCTATAGGACTTAGAAAGCTTGGTAGAACTCACGTAAGAAAATGGAACAGTCAAGAATGGGAAGAATCCTATAAACATTTACGTTTTCGTGTAACAGCTGATGTAAAAGTAACCCAATCTGGTGTTACAGAATAAATCAAATAAGATATGGAAAATTTTAATAAAAAAATATAGTCTCGCAGGAGATTAGGGAGAAGAGCAACGATTAACAAAGAATTTCATAAACATTAAGATGCTTTGTTAATCGTTTTTATACCTGTAGCTTTATCACTTATAGTAATCATAATTATAATAAAAGAACACCGAAACAAATTCCCGATACCACATAATTATAAGAGGACAATAAAGCATCAAGATATAATGTATGCTTTGTCTGAAAAAAAGAATTTAAGTACTTCAAGGTTAAACACTTAACTTTAAAATAGTAAATTCGTTGCTTGTAGCACTTCAACTAGACTGTGCCCCCGAAAGTTAGAAAGGTCGGTTTATTAAGTAGCCTCTAGGGAATGAGCCTAGTACAATACTGGATTCATTTCCTTTTATTTTTCCTTGATTCTTTCATGATTATAGTATTTTATATACTTTGCTAATTCTTGTTTAAATTCTGTTATACTTTCAAATTCTTTCGATACAGAAATAGACATACAAAAACGCCATTCTTTCTTATAAATCTACAGAAAGAATGGCGTATTCTTCAAAAGTGAGTTCCTTTATTGAAAAGTTTTAGTTCTATATGACAGATAAAAGGGCAAGCAACGCTAAAATAGCGAGAAATCCTTGTTTCATGATAATTGATTTATTGGATGTGAAACCTCCGGAAATAGCTGCTACCACTACACAAATGATGAAAAATAATTGAATCATATAACCAATGGGATTGTTTCCAAGTATAAGTCCCCGAATGAGGCCAGCTGCTAAGAATTCATTATATAAACCGTTTGCAAATTAATTGTCTAAGTATTTCTAAGTTTAAAGAGTACAGTGTCTTCGTTTTTTATTGAATCAACTTTTACATGTTGGTTCAATATTTTCTATTCTCTTGGAACTTAGTTCTCGTTTACTTCTCACAAAAGCAATAAAATCTATTATCTCTTCTGTTGACAGTGCTTCTCCATCTATTAAAAGTGTTGGATCTGGATCGTTTAGGAGTCTTGTAATATCAATTACATCTTTGTTTTGATGTGAATGTTCAATTCGACCTAATATATAATCTACAGATGTATCAAATAAATCGGCTATTTTTGATAAAGATTGTAATGAAGGTAATCTATAACCATTTTCATACCCGGCATAGGTGCTTTTTGCAATCCCAAGTCGATCTGCTGTCTCTTGTAAGGACCATTTTTGATTTTTTCTTAATTTAGATAAACGTTCCAGCATTCGTCTCATACCCCATCTAATTTTATTAAATTAATTATAACATAGAAAAAGAATCAAGAATAGAAAAAAAGTACGCGTATTGAATACAAAATCTTGATTAATTCAAATTAAGTTCTATAATGATAAATATAAATACGCATTACGCGAACGATATATCGTTGTTTATTTTATGGAGGGGTTGTGTATGAAGAAAATTTTATTACTTGCAACTGGTGGGACAATTGCATCTGTGGAGGGGAATGAGGGGCTTGTTCCAGGATTGTCCGCTGAGGAATTATTGAATTATTTTTCGAAGTCTTCTCGAAACTTAGAAATAGATTGCAAAATCTTAATGAATATTGATAGTACCAATATGCAACCTGAGCACTGGAAAGAAATAGCTAATGCTGTTTTTAATCACTATGATGACTATGACGGGTTTGTGATTACACATGGAACGGATACGTTAGCTTATACATCTTCTGCGTTATCTTATATGCTGCAAGGTTTAGGAAAACCAGTTGTTTTAACAGGTTCACAAGTACCTATTAGTTTTAAAAAGACAGACGCAAAGAAAAATGTAGCTGATGCTCTTAGGTTTGCCTGTGAGGATGTTGGCGGTGTGTTTATTGTTTTTGATAGTAGGGTGATTATTGGGACGAGAGCAGTTAAAATGCGAACAAAAAGTTATGATGCATTTGAAAGTGTGAATTATCCATATGTTGCTGAGGTAAATGAAGATGAAGTGAAATATCATTGGAAGCCAACTTCCTCACATAGTGAACTTTCAATAAATACTAATTTATGTACGGATGTTTTTCTTATGAAATTGTATCCAGGTACAAAGCCTGAGGTATTTGATTGTTTAAAAGATTTGTATAAAGGGATTATTATTGAAAGTTTTGGAAACGGTGGATTACCTTTTGAAGGAAGGAACTTGCTTTCGAAAATTCAAGAGTTGACTGAAATGGGGATTGCTGTAGTGATTACTACTCAATGCCTGGAAGAAGGAGAAGACATACTTCTCTATGAAGTAGGACGGAAAGTGGCGCAACATCAAGTAATATTGTCTGGAGATATGAATACGGAAGCCATCATAGCAAAATTGATGTGGGCGCTTGGGAAAACTAATAAATTAGAAGAGATTAAAAAAATTATTGAAGAGCCTTTAGCCTACGATTTAACAATAAAATCTGATAAGGATTGGTAATGACTTCATATGATTTATTTAGGTTTTACATTTAATATGGGGGAGAAATTAAAATGGCAATGACAAACAAGAACGTGCGAGTGGAGAATGATTTTTTGGGAGGAAAGGAATTACCTATTGAGGCATATTACGGAATTCAGACTTTACGCGCTGTTGAAAATTTCCCAATTACAGGGTATAAAATTCATGAAAGTTTAATTAGAGCGTTCGCAATTGTAAAAAAAGCAGCAGCGCTTGCGAATACAGATGTAGGAAGATTGGAATTGAACAA
>NZ_JBPWJX010000020.1:0-98498 GCF_051781745.1 Bacillus cereus group sp. Bce019 | reverse complement strand
GATCTTAACCAATTAGGCATTAATGACCAACTTGCTGTAGGTGCCCTTTCTGGTACTCATAGTGCAGCTTGCCACATTTACATGTAAATAAAGAGCTACCGTAAAACCGGTAGCTCTTTATTCTAAAAATACAATTCATATTTAGGTGATTCAATGGAGTATGTTAACAACGTTCTCTTTTTAAATACTAATTACAGTAAAAATAAATTTATATATGCAACAGAAAATAAAAATGGAAACTTTAATATTTTTATGTTGAACAAAAATATGGAAACTTCTTGTTTAATCAAAGATATAGAATCCATTAATAATTTAGGGTTTTACAGCAATGATAATTGGTATATATTAACTAACAGAAAACTAGATTTACGCGATTACAAATCTAAACAAATTTCAAATTTAGACTTACATTTTTTAAAACCCCATCTCAAGTTACTAAAAGTTTTTGAAAAAGATAACCATAAAATCATCATACTGTCTGTCAATATTGCTAAAAAATTTTTAATTTTACATGAATTAGATATACATAATGGCAACAATAAAATTATATACACTTTTAACTACTCAGCAATTTTTACTATTGAAGATTTATTAAAAATCACATCATCTTATCCAATAACAAAAATACATAATTTTATAGTACATTTTTTAACTACTGTATTGCTTAAAGATGAAATTCTTTTAGATCAGTATTCAGGTGCAAGATTGACTCTAAAAAACATAAGAGGCAGGAGTATTCTGAATTTAAAAACCGAAAATCACAATCTTAATTTCAATTTCAATTATAGCACTATTAATCGTGCCTTTTTCTTATCTAACAAATTACTTCTTATAAATATATCAACAATAACAAAGCCTTTTTCACTAGCAACCTTTAATATTTTCACGAAGGAAATCACATATTTAAATAGGAGTATTAAAACTACATTGGAATCATTAGCAATACAAGAAAAAAAAATAGGACGTCATTTATACATTACAGAAGATAAAATTCCAGTTATAAAGTTAAAAGAAAAAAAACAAAGCAAAATTATATTAATGCTACACGGCGGTCCTTACTATCATTTTGATTTTTCTTATAATCCTCTAGCCAAAAATTTACTTAACAATGAATTTACAGTATATATGGTTAATTTTTATGGTAGTACAGGATATGGGGGAAATTACAAGAACAAAATACGATTAAATGCTGGAGAATCGGATTTGCAACAAGTTATAAAAATAATAAAACATCTCAATAACCTGTACCCTCAAAAAGAAGTTTACGTTTATGGAGAAAGTTACGGAGCATACTTAAGTACCCTTTTATCTTTTCAAAAATATATTAGGATCAAAAAAATTATATCTTTTGGTACTTTTACAGATATAAGATATCAGATGTTATTTTCTAATTCCATTCTTTTAATGAGAGAATTATTTACCTTAGACAATATTACAACAAAAAACCCTATTGATTTAGCACGTAACACAAAAGTTATACACGACATAACCTTTATTCATGGAAAAAATGATCAGCATTGTCCTTATCAACAAATCATTAATTTTCAGAACAGCCTAAACACTGAAAGTCTTAAGAAAGTAAAAATAATTACTATAGATAATTTCGGACATTATAGCCTCAATTCTAAAGAGGATAGATTACTAACTAACTTGATTTCAAAGGAGGCAACAATAGTTGAAGAATAAAAGTATAAGAAATCTTCTCCATAGAAGAATCAAAGATGACCTTACATCAACACTATTTAACTTTATTAGCGCCATCAAAAAACAAGAAAATAAATCTGTTGAATGGGAATTATTTTATTTATTTATTATAGAATCTTATGCTACACCCAGATTAAATAGATACAGTGTTTCTCAACTCGGCCTCCTACTTAAAGAAGAAGGGATACAGCCTAGCATATATATTAAAGCTTATGCTCACGGTCTCTTTATTCTAGCATTGAAGGACGGCAAAAAAATATATGGTAATTATTTCAATATATAAAAATGAAAGGATCGATTACCTTATGAAGAAAGCAGCAATTAGAACTATTTATAGAAACACATTAGATAAATTCAAAGTTAATATTTCATTTGATGAACATTGGTCGTACTATAAACCAGTTGATAATTCTTTGCCTACAAGCGGATTCAAAATACATTTATCCGCTAGCATCAATAATGCAACTGCTATCATCGAAAGGTGTTTACCTTATTTAATTCAGAAAGGATTAAATTTCAAGGTGGTTAGTAGTTTAAGAATTTTCGAACTACAAAACAGAGGAATGTTCGGGTTTTCACAAATAGGAAAATTAGTAACCATATACCCATGTAATGATCAGGAATTAAACACATGCTTAGAGGAATTAAATTTATTGACTAAAGATATCAATTCTCCTCTTATTCCATCTGACTTTAATTACAAACAAAGTACTGTTGTACATTATAGATATGGAGCTTTTAAACAACTTTATAATAAAGAAAATACCAAAATGTTACTCGAATTATCGAACGGAAGTATATTAGAAGATAAAAGAACCAAAACAATCCCTCAAGAAGTAGATGTTACTATACAAGATTTTAAATATCCTAGGCTTCAAGAGATACCAAAAAATTTTTTAATCTTATCAGTATTACGAAAAAGGGGTAAGGGCGGCGTTTATAAAATCTTTGATACAACAGACAAAAGACTTAAAATATTAAAAGAAGGCTGTTTATTAGGAGAAATCGAAGAATCGGGTGTAGATGGTTTAGATAGAATCTTTTGGGAAAAAAAGGTTCTGGAAGATATGCAAGAACTTGTATATACCCCCAAAATATATGACGCTTTTTATGTTGCAAGAAATTTTTTTATTGTGCAAGAATTCTTTGAAGGCGAAACATTAGAGGATATACTTTATAACAAACCTTCTTTTACAGAAATCACAACCTTAGATATAGTTATAAAAATTGCTAAAGCTGTTGAAACAATACATATAAATTATAAATATACTATTCGTGATTTATCTTTTAATAACATACTAATAAATAAATTGCATGAGGTTAAATTAATCGATTTCGAATTTGCTCATAAAAACACAGAAGAAGCACCGCCGTACATACTTGTAGGATCTCCTGGTTTTTATGATAGTACATTTAGTCAAGAAAAGAACACTATCGATATTTATAGTATAGTATGCATACTATACTACCTTATTAAACCTAATGAATACGAAATAATCCAGAATATAAAAGTTGATGATTTCCCCCAAAAATTAGAAGATGTTTCAAAAAAAAATCTAGATGATATCGATCCCCTTTTTAAAAATATAATTCAAAAAGGACTGGACTTTAAGTATATCAATATAAATGAACTCTTAAATGATTTATATATAGCTCAGGAGTGTGTAGTGAAATGAAAATAGAGACCCAACCAATTTTAACAATAAATAACCTGTCCATCATCTATGAAAATGGCTATGGTATAACCGATATAAACTTAGAATTTCAGCCGGGAGATTTTGTTGCTTTAGTAGGTTCTAACGGAGCTGGAAAATCAACATTAATGAATGGAATTTCTGGAATACAAAAGATTTCAAAAGGTACCATCTCTTTTCATGATAATTATATTAATAAAAGTAACCCTTTTAGCATTTTAGGATTCAGTCCACAAAATCAAGTAATTGATTGGTACTTAAATGTAATAGACAATGTCCTGCTAGGTCCCTTATTAGCTGGTATAGGAAGAAAGCAATCTAAACAGATGGCCTTAGAAGCTTTAAGACAAGTAAATTTAGAAAACAAAAACAGTTCTTCAGTCGATCAATTATCTGGCGGACAACAACAACGAGTTCAGATTGCACGCGCTATAGCACATAAACCAACATTTTATCTACTCGATGAACCAACTACAGGTTTAGATGCAGAGTCCGCAGAGATTTTTCTACAATACTTAAACTCTAGGGTAAATGAAAGCACATGCTCAGTGCTTATATCTTCCCATGATTTAAATTTATTAGAAAAATACTGTAATAAAATGATATATATTGAAGAAGGAAAAATAATTTTTCATGGCTCCATAAGCGAATTTTTAAATAATAACAATCAAGTTAATAAGTATGTAATAGAGTATCAGGGAATATTAGATACAACAACCTTAGATAAAATTATAGCACTTGGAGCTGAAATTTTATCTACCAAGCCATTAACACTAACTATTAACCAAGAGTTAAGTATATCCAATATTATTTCAATACTTGAAAAAACAACACAAATTATAAATATAAAAAATGAGCGTAATAGTTTACGAGAAACATATCTTAAGCTAAAGGCAACTAAGGAGTGCTGAAATTTATGGAAGCAAAAGACTTTAGACGAAAAAGTAATCTAGGTTGGGCAGGATTAAAGATCTTAACTATTATAGAAATTAAAGCTTTTTGGAGAAATAAAAACATCCTATATTCACAAATAATGCAACCAATTATGTATTTTTTATTTTTAGTAATGGGCGTTGGAGGCACAATTGGAAATATAACTTATAACAACTTAGAAGTTTCATATGAGATGTATGCTCTAGTAGGAATAATGGGTTTATTAATAACTAGTCAAATGACACAAACTATTTATCGAACTACCATCGATAAAAGATGGGGACTGTTACCTTTAAAGTTTTCAAGTGGAATTAAACCCTTTTATTACATAATTGGGATGTCTACGTATCCCACTTTAGGTTTTTTATTTCAATCAACAATATTATATTTGTTGTCTCTAATCATTGGATTAAATTTCAATATATCAAATTATTTAACTGGATTAATACTAGCCGTAATTGCACTCTTATTCTGGACTTCCTTAGGCACTCTAATTACCGTTTTCATAAATGACTATCAAAAAAGAGACTCTATACTTGCTATGTTAATTTTGCCCTTAGGATTTACCGCACCAACTTTTTATCTTATAGATTCAGTTCCTAATTATATAAAAATAGTTACTCACTTTAATCCTTTAACGTATCAAATTACAGCTATTAGATCTATTATGTTCGATGAACCAAATTTACCTTTTATAGCTTTAACTGTCTCTTTAACTATTCTTTCATTTGCAACTTGCTCAGTTGTATTACACAAAGCAAAACTTGTGATTAAAGAAAAGTAATTTATATTTTCTTTAATCAGCAATATATAGTAACTACTCTCTTATTACAGCTATTAAAGTTAGAGAATAGTTACTATATTTACCTACCCATAGCCTTCACATTATACAAATTTTTATTACATTCTACTTCCGCATGAATATTGAATTCTTGATTTTGCGCTAAGAAAAAATATAAGGCATACGCGATTTTATAATCTAGCGTTTCATATCCATCAAATACTCTTCCATACATTTCATTTGCGACCCCATCTGGCCCACACTTCAGCTTCTCTTACCGTTTCAAAGATCACGTCTTCTCTTTTCCACCTTACCTAAAAAACCACTCCTTTAATTGACTTCAATTACCGATAATTATATTATTAATCTTAATATATAAATTAATAATATACGGAGGTCTATTATGCGACTAATACTATCCATTCTATCTTTAGCAGTCACATGTATCCTTGCTTTTAACGCTCCGAGCTGGGATACGATTAAAACGGGGTGCTCAGAATTTGCTGAAGGGTTCAAAGAAGGATTCTTCAACTAAAAATAGCGCTAGCATCCTTATTAAAGGTATGCTAGCGCTATTCATATTTTCATCTTTTTAAAAATTATCTAATGCTTTTTCCATAATAGAAACTGATTTAAAAGGTGGCGTTACTGTTAATGAACCTTTCACAACAGTTTCTCCTTTTTCATCATGAGCAGATACAAGCATATCAATTGTATGTTCCTCCTCAGAAACAGCCACAACTTCAAAGTGGATTTGTAACGTTTCATAATGGTGAACATGTTTCACGAATGTAAGGTCCTTTCTCGTAATATGACTTCCTGGACCCGGTAAATATTTCGTAACCGCCGTTGTAATCATTCCCGTTAGCATAATGCTTGGTACAATCGGCTTTTCATACGGAGTTTGGGATGCGTAATCATGCTGAATATATAATGGATTGGCATCATTCGTTAACCCTAAGTACAATAACAAATCTTTATCCTCAATTTTTTCAGTGATAGATAATTTCTCTCCTACTGTAATTTCATCCATTTTACGACCAATTTGAACTTTTTTCTTTAACATGTTACAACCCCCTCCGATTTTTTCACCTTATTATCCTACTAAAAGCGATACCTTATCCGAAATTTACTATGATGAGGGCAATGTATAGTATAAATCTACAGTTTCATTATAGGATATTACAAATGATAGCGTTTTCATATTATTTCAAAAAAACAATTCGGTAAATAGTAGAAAAAGATTCGGAATCCCGAATCTTTTTCACTACTATTCAATTATTAAACAAGAACTTTCATTACATTACGTACAGATTCTACAGAGCGATCTAACGCTTCTTTTTCATCTGCAAGAAGTTCTAATTCAATAATTTTTTCAATTCCGTTACCACCTAGAATTACTGGTACCCCTAAGTAAAGGTCACTATAACCATACTCACCTTCAAGGTACGCAATAGCTGGTAATATACGGCGTTGATCTTTTAAGATTGCTTCTGTCATTTCAACTAAAGAAGCTGCTGGTGCGTAATATGCACTACCGTTTCCTAATAAGCCTACAATCTCACCGCCACCTTTACGTGTACGTTCTACGATTGCTTCTAAACGCTCTTTTGGAATTAACGTTTCTAACGGAATACCGCCTGCATAAGAATAACGCACAAGAGGTACCATGTCGTCACCGTGTCCGCCAAGAACAAATCCTGTAATGTCTTTGACAGAAAGATTTAATTCTTGTGCGATGAATGTACGGAAACGAGCTGTATCTAATACACCCGATTGGCCGATTACACGCTCTTTCGGGAATCCTGCTTCTTTAAATACAGAATATGTCATTGCATCAACTGGATTTGTTAACACAACAATAATTGCATTTGGTGAATGTTTTGCAATGTCGCGCGTAATACTTTTCATAATTTTAGAGTTTGTTGCTACTAAGTCATCACGGCTCATACCAGGCTTACGTGCAATACCTGCTGTAATAACGACAACGTCAGAATCAGCAGTATCTGCGTAATCAGATGTTCCAATAATGTTAGCATCAAAACCTTGTACTGGGCTCGCTTCTAACATATCTAACGCTTTCCCTTTTGTTGGATTTTCCAGTTGTGGAATGTCCACTAATACAACATCTGCAAGTTCTTTTTGTGCTAATAAGAATGCCGTTGTTGCCCCTGTAAACCCTGCACCGATGACTGAAACCTTCTTGCGTTTGATTGTCATAATTTACCCCCCGCTTTAATTATGCGTTTTTGATTATCGCTACATCCATGTTTTTAATAAGTTCATTAGCGAACTCAGAACATTTCACTTCTGTTGCACCTTCCATTAAGCGTGCGAAATCATAAGTTACTACTTTTGAAGCAATTGTTTTCTCAACAGAAGCAGTTACTAATTTCGCAGCTTCGTTCCATCCTAAGTGTTCTAATAATAATACACCTGAAAGAAGAACAGAAGATGGGTTTACTTTATCTAAACCTGCATATTTTGGAGCTGTACCGTGTGTAGCTTCAAAGATAGCATGTCCAGTCACATAGTTAATGTTTGCACCAGGTGCAATACCAATTCCACCTACTTGTGCAGCAAGTGCATCAGAGATATAGTCACCATTTAAGTTCATTGTTGCAACAACATCGAACTCACGTGGACGAGTTAAAATTTGTTGTAAGAAGATGTCTGCAATAGAATCTTTTACGATGATTTTTCCAGCCACTTCAGCGTCTGCCATCGCTTTATTCGCTGCATCTTTACCATCTTTTTCAACGATACGATCGTATTCAGCCCAAGTAAATACTTTGTCGCCGAATTCTTGTTCCGCTACTTCGTAACCCCAGTTTTTGAAAGCACCTTCTGTAAATTTCATAATGTTTCCTTTATGAACTAATGTAACAGAAGAGCGTTTTTCGTTAATTGCATATTGAATTGCAGCACGAACAAGACGCTTTGTCCCTTCTTCTGAAATTGGCTTAATACCAATACCAGATGTTTCTGGGAAGCGGATTTTATTAACACCCATTGCTTCTTTTAAGAAAGCAAGAACTTTTTCTGCTTCTGGAGATCCTTGCGCATATTCAATTCCAGCATAAATGTCTTCTGTATTTTCACGGAAAATAACCATATCAGTATCTTCCGGACGTTTTACAGGTGAAGGAACACCTTCAAAATAACGAACTGGACGTAGACATACATATAAATCTAATTCTTGACGAAGTGCTACGTTTAGAGAACGAATACCACCGCCAACTGGAGTTGTAAGTGGACCTTTAATCGCGATTAAATATTCACGAATTAAGTTTAAAGTTTCTTCTGGTAACCACTCGCCTGTTTGGTTGAATGCTTTTTCCCCTGCAAGCACTTCTTTCCAAACGATTTTCTTCTCACCATCATAAGCTTTTTCAACTGCTGCTTCTAGTACGCGAGATGCAGCTGCCCAAATATCAGGACCAATTCCATCTCCCTCGATAAATGGAATAATTGGATTGTTTGGTACATTCATAACACCATTAGTTACAGTAATTTTTTCACCTGTCGTCAATGTGATAACCCCCATGTTTGAAATTTCATATGTATGAAACTGAGGGAATAACCCCTCAGTTCAAACCGTTAGTCAAATTAAAATATTCTAATCATTACATCTTTCCGAAAAAATCAGACTTTTGAAAGCGTATTTTCACTATCAAAATAGTGTTATTCGCTTATCGTTGTGCAATTGGAACATACACTTGATGCGTTGGTCCATTATAATCAGCACGCGGACGAATTAAACGGTTGTTTTCATATTGTTCTAGAATATGAGCTAACCAGCCTGACATACGGCTAATTGCAAAAATAGGTGTAAATAAGTCATGGTCAATTCCTAAACAATGGTATACAGAAGCTGAATAGAAATCAACATTTGGTGGAAGACCTTTTTCTTTTGTTACAATGTCTTCAATTTTGATAGACATATTATACCATTTCTCTTCTCCTAAAAGCACGCATAATCTCTTAGACATTTCACGTAAGTGTTTTGCACGTGGATCACCCTGCTCATACACACGGTGGCCAAAGCCCATGATTTTCACTTTATTTTGAAGAGCATTATGAATATATGACTCCACATTTTCTTCTTCACCAATCTCAGTTAACATCTTCATTACATTCTCATTTGCCCCACCGTGAAGAGGACCTTTTAATGCACCGATTGCTGCTGTAATACCAGAATATACATCTGAAAGTGTAGCTACGCAAACACGTGCAGTAAATGTAGAAGCGTTTAACTCATGATCTGCATGAAGTACAAGCGCCTTATCAAAAGCTTCAATTTCAACTTCATTTGGCTCGCGATCATTTAACATGTACAAGAAGTTTGCAGCTAATGATAAATCCTTTCTTGGCTCAACAATATCTAAACCTTTACGGATTCTCGCGTAAGCAGCAACTAAAGTTCCCACTTGCGCCTGTAATTTAACCGCTTTCAAATAATTGGACTTTTCGTCCATAATTTCAGCGCTCTCATCGTATAATGATAGCATGGAAATTGCAGTTCGTAAAACAGACATCGGATGTGCAATTTTTAAATCTACTTGTTTCAAATATGTTAAAATCTCACCTGGAACTTTATAGTATTCTGATACAATTTCATTAAATTCCGCTAGTTCTTTTTCATTAGGAAGCTTGCGGTGCCATAATAAGTACACTACTTCTTCAAACGTAGCATTCTCAGCTAAATCATCAATATTATACCCAACATAAGTTAATGTATCATCAATAATAGAGCTCACAGATGATGTTGTTGCTACTACCCCTTCTAAACCTCGAATAACAGTCATGACATTCTCTCCTTTTCCTGAAAATTCTCCCAACCTTGCTCCTTATATCTATTTGCTCCCCTTATGAATTATGAACGCCCGTTCACTCTTTAGGCAAGCAAAATGCACGATCATGCAAATTTGTTGCGCTGTTCCCCTCTTATTGTCCATTGTTTACATGGAAAGCATGAGCGTGAATGTCTCCCCGAATCCTCACGCTCAAAACAACAAGTTAGTGAGGAAAATACATTCCGAAGAGTTTTATGATAAAAACAACATAAAACAATATCATTATAAAATTGTTTTATGTTGTTTTTATTTTATCTGGTGTAAAGTCTCTGCTGTTATGTAACTTTTCAAAGTTTCTAATCCTATTATAAACAATTATCTGACTTTTGTGAACAGAAAGAATTCAAAAATTTTATATTACTATAAAATTCCTTATTTGAACATTTGTATAATACTCATAACGGCATAGGCAATTCCAGCCCCAATTAACGGACCAACAGCAACCCCATTAAATAGTGCAACCGCTATAATTGTCCCAAAAACAAGCGCAGTTGTAATGTGAGGATCCGTTGTCAACAATTGTACGCCGCCTTTCGCTAACAAAGCGACCGCTACACCTGAAGCTAAAGCAATCCACGCATAATAAGATTTTGCCGCTTCTCCAAGTTGTTTAAAACCTATTTCCCCCGTCGCAATCGGTACGAGCACCGCTATTGTAATGACCGTTACACCTAGGTTAATTCCTTTCGTTTGTAAATAAGGAAAGACCTTATCTCCTAAAAACGTAAACTTCAATAAAAATAACACACCAATAGCCACAGTAAGCGATTGGTTTTTCGCAATAAGTCCTATAATAAGTAGTATGAATAAAAATAACGTTGACTGACTAATCATGTTTGCACTTCCTTTCTGAAAATAATGAACTCATTTCCAAACAAAAATACCTTTAAACCTATCGTTATACATGATATATCGATGCCTATTCAACATGAATCACTTCATTTTTTATGTATTTTAAAATGATAAATTGAGACTTTCACCATAAAAATTTAAGCGTGTATACATTTTAAAAAACAGGCGTCTCTTCTTTCCTTTCTAATTAGAAACAGGTAAAATAAAAAGAAGAGAAAATGAAGTTTTTACCATATAGTAGAAGCATCAACACCAAGCTTTCACAGTCACTCACATACTGAAAAAGCAGGAAAAATCCATCATTCCACTATAACATAAAGTGAAACTTTAATCAGTGGGGCACACTCGTTATAAGTTGAACGAATTAGGATAATCCAAATTGGAATGGGAGGTATACATCTTTGAACCGAAACTTACTATATATGATATTGCGACTCATATTTGTCATTGTAGCAACGGTAGCTGGGTTTTATGTATTACTATACATGTCAGGGCTTATCTATCCTTTTATTATCGCTTTTGCATTTGCTTATTTGATTAATCCTGTCGTCAATTTCCTTAATCAAAAACTACAATTTCCTCGCGCACTAGCAGTACTCGTTAGCTTAATTCTCGTATTTGGAGCTATCGTTGGACTTGTTACATATCTTGTGACTGAAGCAATATCTGCCACAACATACTTACTACAACTTGTTACAGTAAAGTTTCCAGATATCGTTACATTCGCTCAGCAATTTGCACTTAATCATATTATGCCTCTCTACGATGATTTAATCTCTAAATTTAATCATCTTGGAGAACCACAGCGCTATACAATTACACAAAACATTCAAAACTTAGGAACAGAAGCGACAACACAAATGAAAGAACTTTTAACCGCCATTATAAGCGGGTTAACGAATTTCATTAGTGCACTGCCAACAACTTTAACTGTCCTTGTATTCATTTTATTAGCCACTTTCTTCATTAGTTACGATTGGCACCGTCTTGCTCAGAAAGCAAGAAAATTGCTACCGAATCGTGTACATGGCTATGGAAAAACTATTTTTGTCGACTTAAGAAAAGCTTTGTTTGGTTTTGTGAAAGCACAACTTACACTCGTATCTATGACAACTGTCATTGTACTAATCGGGCTTTTAATATTACGCGTACCATACGCCATTACTATCGCGATTATTACAGGGATTGTAGATTTACTACCATATTTAGGAACAGGCGCAGTCTTTGTTCCATGGGTTATATACGTATTTTTCACTGGCGATACCGCATTCGCCATTGGTCTTCTCATTTTATACATCGTCGTGATTGTCCAAAGACAAATTATGGAGCCGAAAGTACTTTCATCTAACATCGGTCTCGATCCATTAGCAACACTCGTCGCTCTATTTGTCGGCTTTAAACTTTTTGGCTTTTTAGGATTAATCATCGGCCCAGTCACCTTAGTACTACTTAATACATTACACAAAGCTAATGTCTTCCATGACTTGTGGAAATATATTAAAGGTTCACCTTCAAAATAATAGTTTCTAATTCATACACAACAAAAAACTTACCTGTAATCAGTGGGAAATTCCTACTGATTATTCCTTGTACTTATTTTTCATACTTATTACAAAAAACAAGAGAATTGCACTCAAAAAAGATAATTCTCTTGTTTTTTTGTATGAAAAACGCATATTCCGTGGTGTTTTTACATATTTATTCTGTTTATTTTATAATTATCATTTACATTTATTACTTTTTATGTAAATGAATAAATATACAAAATAGCATAAAATAAGACTTCAACTAACAATCTCCGCCTTTTTATATGAATTTTTCACACCAATCGTTCCTCTATATAAGAAAGCAAAACTTTAATTTAGCAGTGTTTCCCTCCATCTTATTCATCTAAATTAATAGCACTAAAAAATCACAAGTTTAATCGAAGTACACACAAGAGTTCAAACGAAAATTATATAGCAAATATAATAAGCGAACGTTTTGTTCATCCCCACTCATCATTCGCCCCACATCAGACACTTACGAGCAGCCCAGCTTTGAGATAGAAATTCCACCCCACAAATAGCGCGGTAAAACAAAGCTTCAATCAGCAAGTTCCTCTCCTTTTACAAGACAAAAAAATAGCACTTAGATTTCTACAATCTAAGTGCTATTTCTGAATAATAATAGTAGAATTGTTTCTAAATTTCCATTCCATCCACTTCATAACAAGCGGCTTCAATAAAGCTCTCGTAATAGGGATCACGCAGATAAACCCTAGCATATCTGTCACATACCCAGGAAGCACTAAGAGAATACCTCCTACAAATACAAAAATACCATCTAGTACCGCCTCACCTGGCATTTCCCCTCTATTCAACTTAGATTGAATCTCTCCAAGCACTTTAAACCCTTGTCTTTTCGCCAAATACACACCTACAACACCTGTAAATACAATCATAGCGAACGTAGACCATAAACCTATTACATGACTTGATCCAATTAAGACCGTAATCTCAATCGCCGGTATTAAAATAAACAAGAATAGTAACCACTTCATAGTTCTACACCTCTCTCACATCTCACTTTTAACGCCCTCACAATGCCTATATACATCATATGAAATATAGATACCCTTTCATATTAAAACCCATAACAAACAGCTTTTAAAAGCAATTCTAGGCGCTTTAAGCTAATTTTATCTCGTTTTTGTGTAAAAAAAAGAGAAGGACTCCGATCCTTCTCTCCGTATTACTTATAGCACTTCCGCATGTCCATTATAAACAATTCCGCGTGCTGCATCAACTGTTACTTCTTGGCCATTTTTTAAAGTTGCTGTTACGCCGTTTACACCAACGATAACAGGAATACCGATTGATACACCTACAACAGCTGCATGGCTTGTTAAGCCACCTTCTTCTACAACTAAAGCTGCAGCTTTTTCGATTGCAGGAATCATATCTTTATCAGTGCTTGTTGTAACAAGGATATCACCTTCATTTACGTTCGCTACAGCTTCAGCAGCTGTTTTTGCTACAACTACTTTACCTTTTGCAGCTTTACGACCGATCCCTTGTCCTTTAGCAATTTCTTCACCAACAACGTGGATTTTCATTAAGTTTGTTGTACCAGTTTCAGCAACTGGAACACCAGCAGTAATCACTACAGTATCTCCAAGTCCGATTAGACCTGCATCCATACCTGTTTGAATTGCTGTATCTAACATTTCGTCAGTTGAAGCTGCGCGCTTCTCAGCCATAAATGCTTGTACACCCCAAACAAGTGCAAGACGACGTCCTACTTGCTCGTCAGATGTTACAGCTACGATTGGAGATTTTGGACGGTATTTAGAGATCATTTTCGCAGTATATCCACTTTCTGTTGGAGCTACGATTGCAGCTACATCAAGAGCAAGTGCTGTATGTGCAACAGATTGGCTAATTGCATCTGTAATTGTTGGAGTGAACTCTTTAATACGTTTTTTGAACATATCTTCATATTGTAATGATTTTTCAACACGTACCGCAATGTTAGCCATCATTGTTACTGCTTCTACTGGGTATTGTCCAGCAGCTGTTTCACCTGAAAGCATGATTGCATCTGTACCATCGAAGATTGCGTTAGCTACGTCACTTGCTTCCGCACGAGTTGGACGTGGGTTACGTTGCATAGAATCTAACATTTGTGTTGCAGTAATAACTGGTTTACCTAACACGTTACATTTTTTAATTAGACGTTTTTGTACTAACGGTACTTCTTCTGGTGGAATTTCTACACCCATGTCACCACGAGCTACCATTAAACCGTCAGAAACTTCTAAGATTGAATCGATGTTGTCGATACCTTCTTGGTTTTCGATTTTTGGTACGATTTGGATGTATTGAGCGTTATGCTCTTCTAATAATTCACGGATTTCTAATACGTCAGACGCTTTACGTACGAATGAAGCTGCAATGAAATCAACTTTTTGCTCGATACCGAAGATGATATCTTTTACGTCTTTTTCAGTGATACCAGGAAGCTTAATGCTTACGTTTGGTACGTTAACACCTTTTTTATTTTTTACAGTTCCGCTGTTAAGAACTTTTGTACGGATGTTTCCATCAGCTTTTTCGATTACTTCTAGTTCGATAAGACCGTCATCGATTAGAATACGAGAACCTGGGTCTACATCGTCATAAAGACCAGCATAAGATACAGAGAACTTCTCTGCAGTACCTAATACTTGCTCAGTAGAAAGAACTACTTCTGCACCTGTTACAAGCTCAGCTTGTCCGTCTACGAAGTCGTGAGTACGGATTTCTGGACCTTTTGTATCAAGTAAGATACCAACTGTTTTACCAGTTTTCTTTGAAGCTTCACGAATGTTTTTAATACGAGCTCCGTGCTCTTCATGGCTACCATGAGAGAAGTTTAAACGAGCAACGTTCATACCTGCTTCGATTAATTGCTCTAATTTTTCAATACTTTCACTAGCAGGACCTATAGTACATACAATTTTAGTTTTACGCATATTGCACCTCCGAAAATTATGAAACCGTTCCCAAATATCTGACATTACGCCGATTAGATGGATAATTCTTTAGATAATTGATACATGTCTTTATCGATTGTATGCTTTTGAGCTAACGCTTCGATAATGTCATGATCAACAAGTTTGTTATCTTGAATACCTACACAACGTCCGCCTTTACCAGCAATTAATAATTCAACTGCTCTTGCGCCAAGACGACTTGCTAATACACGGTCTTGTGCACTTGGTGATCCACCACGTTGTACGTGACCTAATACAGTTACACGAGTATCAAAGTTTGTTGCTTCTTCAATGTGCTTACCGATGTCAATTGCACTTCCAACACCTTCAGCTACAACGATAATACTGTGTTTTTTACCACGTTCACTACCACGCTTCAGACGAGCGATAACATCATCCATGTCATACTCTTCTTCTGGAATTAAGATCGTTTCCGCACCATCAGCTAAACCAGCCCATAATGCGATATCACCAGCGTGACGTCCCATTACTTCGATAACATATGTACGTTCATGAGATGTAGCTGTGTCACGAATTTTATCAATTGCATCAATAACAGTGTTTAAAGCTGTATCGAAACCAATTGTGAAGTCTGTTCCAGGGATATCATTGTCGATTGTACCTGGTACACCAACACATGGGAATCCTTGTTCAGTTAATTTTTTAGCGCCTTGGTAAGAACCATCTCCACCAATAACAACAAGTCCTTCGATACCGTGTTTCTTTAATTGCTCGATACCTTTTAGTCGTACTTCTGGATCTTTAAACTCAGGACATCTTGCTGTATATAATTTTGTACCACCGCGGTGGATAATATCGCCAACAGAACCAAGTTCTAATTTTTCAATGTGACCAGAAATTAATCCAGCGTATCCATGGTAAATACCATATACTTCAATATCATGGAAAATCGCTTTACGAACAACTGCACGAATGGCAGCATTCATACCAGGTGAATCTCCACCACTTGTTAATACACCAATACGTTTCATTTGTACTCACCTCATAAAGATTATTTGCCTTATAATAAAATAACACGAAAAAATATAAAAATACAATGGAGAAGATGTGTCTTTTCATAATAAAAACGTGCATTCGCGAAGTGGAACGCACGCTTTTCTTATTTTATCCAAATGGAAGCGTTTGAAAACGAAACTTGCCCAATTTTCATATATTTTTCATAACGTTTTTCGATTAATTCATCTTTCGAAATTCCGTTTAATTGTTCAAAAGTTTTTCGAATCATTAAGTCTATATTTTCTGACTGTTTCAAAATATTACGGTGAGCTCCGCCTCTTGCTTCTGGAATAATTTCGTCAATTACACCTAATTCTTTCAAATCTGCTGCCGTAATTTTCATTGCCTCTGCAGCTTCCTTTGCTTTTCCTGCATCTTTCCAAAGAATTGCCGCTGCACCCTCTGGTGTAATAACAGAATAAGTGGAATTTTCTAGCATATGAATGTAATCTCCAACTCCAAGGCCTAGCGCACCACCACTACCACCTTCGCCGATAACGATACAAATAACAGGTACCGTTAAACCTGCCATTTCAAATAAATTGCGGGCGATAGCTTCACTTTGACCACGTTCTTCAGCTGCTTTACCAGGATAAGCTCCCTTCGTATCGATGAAACAAATAATAGGACGATTAAACTTTTCCGCTTGTTTCATGAGACGTAGTGCTTTTCGATATCCTTCTGGATGAGGCATTCCAAAGTTACGGCGAATATTTTCTTTCGTATCTTTTCCGCGCTGATGCCCAATTACAGTTACAGGCATCCCTTTATATTTCGCAATGCCGCCGACAATCGCTGCATCATCGCCAAATAGACGATCTCCATGACATTCGAAAAAATCAGTAAATAAGTGCTCAATATAATCGAGCGTTGTCGGTCGTTCTGCATGACGAGCAATTTGAACACGGTCCCATACTTTCAGATTGCCGTATATATCTTCCTCTAAATTTTCTAGCTTTTCTTCCAAAATACGAATCTCCTCACTGAAGTCCATCTGGCTGTTTTTCGTATAGTCTTTCAGTTCACGAATCTTATTTCTTAGCTCAACAACTGGTTTTTCAAATTCTAGCTCTGCCATACAGCCATTTCCCCTCCTTGATGAACTTCTAAAATCTTGCGAAGCGATTCTCTCATATCATCACGATGCACCACCGCATCTAATTGACCATGATCTAGTAAGAATTCTGCCGTTTGGAAATCTTCCGGTAGTTTCTCACGCACCGTTTGTTCAATTACACGTCTACCAGCAAATCCGATAAGTGCACCTGGTTCTGCAAGATTATAATCACCAAGTGAAGCGAAACTCGCTGAAACCCCGCCCGTCGTTGGGTGAGTCATAACAGAAATAAATAATCCTCCTGCATTACTATGCTTTTTCAAAGCTACGCTTGTTTTTGCCATTTGCATTAAACTTAATATCCCTTCTTGCATACGGGCACCACCCGAAGCAGTAAAGATAATAAATGGAACTTGTAAGTCGTACGCCTTTTCAACCGCACGGGCGATTTTTTCTCCTACTACAGAGCCCATGCTCCCCATTCGAAAACGAGAATCCATTACTGCAACAACAACAAGCATGTCATCAATTGTTCCTTCACCAGTTACAACCGCTTCGTTCAATTCAGTCTTCTTACGATCGCTCTCTAGTTTCTCTTCATAACCTGGAAACTCGAGTGGATTTAATGAAACCATTTCTTTGTCATACTCACGGAATGACCCTTCGTCCAATATACTATCAAGACGTTCCCATGCATTCATAGGATGATGATATCCACAATTCACACATACTTTTAAATTTTTTAGAAGTTCTTTCGTATACATGATTTTTTTACATTCCGGACATTTTGTCATAACGCCATCTGGTACATCTTTTCGTACTTGTTCTGAAGGTATTGCAGCGTACTTTTTCTTTTTCACGAATAAATCTCTTAGCACAATTTGACCCCCTTCGTTGAGAGCTAAGGTTAGCGTAAGAAGAAAATGGGGCTAACACCAAAGTTTGATGTTAGCCTTATCTTCTCAATCTGTCTAATAACCTCACTCTTTACGTTTAACTTTAACCGCTAAGCGGTAGAATGTTTGTCATAACGTGTCATGGTCATTTCGACAAATTTTATACATTACGAGTGAAACTGTATATTCTCTACTAATTCATCGTAAATTTTTAGTGCATCATTTTCTTGTTTTTCTTCCAAAGTAGCATAAAGCTTTCTATACATATCGATAGAATCTCTTGAAACTTTACAAGAAAGAGTTGCTACGTAATCATTTACGATCATCCAAATGCGATATAGTAAATAATTATCGACTTGTTCAATAAGTGTTTTAAAGAACGTTTGATGAAGCGTTGGGACTGAGCTTTCATTTCCTTTAAGTACTTGGTGTAATCTACTTAGTACTTTAGAAAACGTTTCTTTCGGTAAATTACATACAATTCGAATCATATCTTTCTCAAGTAATCGTTTCGTTTGTAATAAATCACGAATTGTTTTCTCATCTTGCAATAAGAATGGGGCAATTAATTGTACAAGACCGTTATCATAAAAGTTTCGAATAAACGTCCCTTCACCACGTCTCGTTTCAATCAATCCTACCAGTTCTAAAGCACGCAATGCTTCTCTTACCGAGGAACGTCCTACGTTTAAGCGTGAACTTAACTCACGCTCAGACGGCAAACGATCCCCCGCCACCAAACCATCCTCTTCCATAATGGAACGAATTTTTTTTACAATTTCGAGATATACTTTTGTATTTGATGATGTCAATGGAAATTCCTCGCTTATTCTTTACCAATCAGCGCTAATTGTTTTGTTTTTTCAGCGATCTCATTTGGATCTACTTGACGGCGAGCTACTCCTGTCTCCATTGCTGCTTTTGCAACGTAAGCTGCTACTTGAGGCGCTACACGCGCGTCAAATGGTGCCGGAATGATATAGTCTGCATTTAACTCATCTTCTGCTACAAGCTCAGCAATAGCCTGTACAGCTGCCATCTTCATTTCTTCGTTAATTTGTGTCGCATGTACGTCAAGTGCACCGCGGAAAATACCAGGGAACGCCAGTACATTATTTACTTGGTTCGGGAAGTCAGAACGACCTGTTCCAACAACAGCTGCGCCCGCTGCTTTTGCCAATTCTGGCATAATTTCTGGAACTGGATTCGCCATTGCAAAAATAATCGCATCGTCATTCATTGTACGAACCATCTCTTCTGTTAATGCACCTTCTGCAGATACACCAATGAATACGTCCGCACCTTGTACAACATCAGCTAAAGAACCTTCTATACGATTCTTATTTGTATATTTTGCAACTTCATCCTTCACCGGATTCATACCTGTAGGACGACCATCATAGATTGCGCCTTTACGGTCACACATAATAATGTCGCGTACACCATAGCGATATAAAAGTTTAATAATTGCAATACCTGCTGCACCTGCGCCATTTGCGACAACTTTAATGTCAGACATTTTCTTTCCAACTAATTTCAGTGCATTTACAAGACCTGCTACTGTTACAATAGCTGTTCCGTGTTGATCATCATGGAAGATAGGAATATTTGTTTCTTTTTTCAAACGCTCTTCAATAATGAAGCAGTTTGGTGCTGCGATATCTTCTAAGTTAACGCCGCCAAAAGTTGGCTCCATTAATTTTACAGTTTCAACAATTTTATCTACATCGTTTGTATTTAAGGCAATTGGGAATGCATCTACACCAGCAAAGCTCTTGAATAATACAGCTTTACCTTCCATTACTGGAAGAGATGCTTCAGGTCCAATGTTACCAAGACCAAGTACAGCTGTTCCATCTGTCACAACTGCTACCATATTTCCCTTCATCGTATATTCATATACCTTACTTTTATCGTCATAAATTTCTTTACAAGGTTCTGCAACCCCTGGAGAATATGCAAGACTTAAATCTTTTGCATTTTCTACTTTTACTTTTGATACAGTTTCTAATTTTCCTTGATGCACTTTATGCATGTGAAGTGCTTCTTCACGAAGTGTTGACAAACTATCCACTCTCCTCAAATTATTCTTGCTGATATCAATTTCTCCAAGTGGTCTGACCACGAACACTACTACTATAATAATCGAAGTGTAGGGAAATTGTCCATTATATTTTCACAACTACATTTTCTTCCCCGACAATTTCACGAAGTGCTCCTAAACATTCTTCACTTGGATGAATCGATAAACTCCGAGATAATTGTACCATTTTATGTTCCTTTTCATAATAAATTAGTACTTTCGCAAAACCTGAATAGTCGAACAATATTTTCGTAACCTGATTTAAAAGCTTTTTCTCATACTGAGATGGCAATTTCACGTAAACAGATGCGTCTTTCTTTTCTTCATAAACATCCATTTCCTCTAGCGGATATAGTCCATTTACAATCCATTGCAGCTTATGATTTCTTAGCTCAATCGTACCGTCAACTAAAACAATTGCTCCTTCTTGCAACTTATCCGAGAAATGTATATACGTTTCCGGGAAGAGGACCGCTTCCATTTCATCATTTTGATCACAGAATGTAATAAATGCCATCTTTTGAAACTTTTTCGTACGAATCACTCTCACACTTGTTATATACACAATAGCTCTTTGTACTTTTTTCTTGTGTCGCATCGCCTGAGCGAGAGATGGAATTTCTAATTCTTTTGCTAACTTCACATACTGCGCTGTCGGATAACTTGATAAATAAAAGCCAAGCGCTTCCTTCTCTTTATTTAGTTGTTCAATAAAAGATAACTCTTCTCCTTGTACATATTTTGATTTTGGAACCGCATCTCCTAAATCACGTGCGAGATTCGCGTACTCTAACGCCCCTTTAATACTTTTCCATAAATTCGTTCTCGAAACACCAAAATCGTCAAAACATCCCGACCAGACGAAAGCTTCTAAATTACGCTCCGTTACGAACTTTGACGGCATACGAAGACAAAATTCAAATAAATCTTCGAACATTTTTTTCTCCCGTTCTTCTAATAATGCCGTCACTGTAGCCATTCCAATATTTCGGATCGAAAGTAAACTGTAACGTATCGCATTCCCTTCTATTTGGAAGTTGTAGCCACTCCTCTGAAGAGACGGTGGCAAAACGTGAAAACCTTTTCGCTTCGTTTCTCGTATATACTGTACAATCTTATCTTCATTTCCAATTGCGCTTGATAATAATGCCGTCATAAATTCCAGCGTATAATTCGCTTTCAAATAGGCAAGCTGATATCCGATCATACTGTAAGCTACAGCGTGACTTCGGTTAAAACCGTAATTCGCAAATCTTACAATTAAATCATAAATTTTCTCTGCGGATGTCTCATCATAACCATTTCGCAAACATCCTTGGACGAAATGCTTACGTTCCTGATCTAAAATATCACGATTTTTTTTACTCACCGCACGGCGCAGTAAATCTGCTTCTCCGAGCGAAAAACCAGCTAACTTCGATGCAATTTGCATAATTTGTTCTTGGTATACAATGACGCCGTATGTTCTTTCTAAAATTGGCTTTAAATCCGGATGTAAATATTCAATTTTTCTTTTTCCATGTTTCGATTCAATAAAAGTCGGTATCTGTTCCATCGGTCCTGGTCTGTATAACGAGTTAACAGCTACGATATCTTCAAACTCATTCGGTTTTAACCCGCGAAGTACATTTCGCATACCACCCGACTCAAGCTGGAATACACCTGTTGTATCCCCTCTCCCTAATAATTGGAACGTCTTTTCATCTTGAAGAGGTAAGTTTCTTATATCGATTTCTTTCCCTGTTTTGTTCGCGATAAATTTTATAATATTTTCAAGTAACGTTAAATTACGTAATCCTAAAAAGTCCATCTTAAGCAACCCAAGTTCTTCTAGCGCATCGGCTGGATATTGCGTAACATAAACATCGTTATGTCCTTCTTGAATTGCTACACTTCCTGTTAGCGGTTCTTGACTCATAATAACACCAGCCGCATGAATAGACGTATGACGTGGTAAACCTTCTACACGTTTTGCGATTTCAAATACACGCTCATGCAGAAGATTCCCTTGTATAAACTCACGAAGTGATTGTGATTCTTCATATGCATCTTTTAACGTTATACCAAGCTTTGATGGGATAAGTTTTGAAAATATATCAATATCTCGCGGCGGAAGCCCCATTACGCGGGCAATGTCTCTAATTGCCGCTTTTGCTGCAAGCGTACCAAACGTTACAATTTGCGCAACACGGAGCTGACCGTATTTATCTTTCACATAGCGAATCATCTCATCACGTCTTACGTCTGGAAAATCAATATCAATATCGGGAAGCGTCACACGTTCAGGATTTAAAAACCTTTCAAATAATAGATCGTATTCAATTGGATCAATATCTGTAATTTCTAATACGTATGAAACGAGTGAACCAGCTGCCGATCCACGACCTGGTCCTGTTAGAATATGATTTTCATGTGCATACTTCATAAAATCCCATACGATGAGGAAATAATCACTAAATCCCATACGAGAAATAACATTTAATTCATGATCCAAACGCTTTATATGCACTTCTTTCGGTTCACCATATCGTTTCCGCAAACCTTCTTCACAAACACGACGCAAGTATATATCACTCGTTTCATTAGACGGAACAGGAAACTTCGGAAGTTGATTTACATGGAACGGTATTTCTACTTGGCAACGCTCTGCAATTTTCATTGTATTTTGGATTGCTTCCGGCGCATGGGAAAATAGTGCTTCCATTTCATCCGATGACTTTAAATAATACTGATCTGTTTTCAGCCTCGGCCTATCTGGATCAGTCATTTTCGTTCCACTTTCAACAGATAGTAAACATTCGTGAACAAGCGCGTCACTTTGATTGATATAGCGCACATCGTTTGTTGCAACGACTGGAATATTAACCCTACTAATAAATTCAGGTAGTTTCTCTTGTAAAAGCAACTCATCTTGAATCGCATGATGCTGCAAACTCATATAAAAATGGCCAAACATATTTTGATACGTGCGAGCTACTTCTTCAGCCTGACTCTCATTATCTTCTAGTAATAATTGCTCAATTTCGCCATCTTTACCTGGTGAAATTGCAATTAATCCTTTCGCATAATGCGCAAGCCACTTCTTAGGAATACCTTCTTTGGACTTTGTCATAATACTGCTAGAAATCTTTAATAAATTTTGGTAGCCTATTTCATTCTCAGCAAGTAATACAAGCGGATAAGACCTTTCTTCTTCTTCACTAAAAATAGAAGCGGTTAATCCAATAACGGGCTGTATACCATGTTTCTTACATGCTTTATAAAACGGAATAACGCCATACATAACATTTTCATCCGTAATAGCCAGCGATGAAAAACCGAGTTCTTTCGCCCTGACTACAAGCTCATCAATTTTACAAGCACTTTTTAATAAACTAAAAACGGTTTGACATTGTAAATGCACAAACTTCACTGTTGTACCCTCTCTTTACCTATTTGACTACTTTTATTATAGGTTATGAGGAAAGCGGAAATCAAAACATACTTCTTATACTTTGTCCATATATATGAAGAAGAAAGGGGAATGACGATGGATGTAAGAGAACATACTTTTTTCTCTCTGCTTATTATTAGTTATTTTATTGCCTTTGGGGTTATACTTGGCGGTTCATTAATTGGTGGATTTGGTGCGTTTCTTATCGGAAAACCAGCTCTAACTTACATTAATCAATTCGCCCAAAATTTAAGAATTTGGGCACTCGTTGCAGCAATCGGCGGAACATTCGATACCTTTTATAGCTTTGAAAGAAGTTTCTTTGGCGGAGATATGAAAGATATCGTAAAGCAAATTCTCCTTATTTTTTTCGCAACTGGTGGTATGCAAACAGGTCTCATTATTATTAAATGGCTAACGCAGGAACATGTATGAGAGTACCAAGTGCCAATACAGCAAAAAGATGGTACTTAGTATTAGCTGGGGCTGCTGTTGGAGGCGTGTTGAGCTGGTTTATTTTTTTGTACATATACGGTGTTTTTCAAGAAGAACAAGCTAGTAAAATAGCAGAACAAAGAGAAATTATAGAAAAACAAGAAGCAAAGCTCCACGTCCTTCTCGAAGATCAAGAAAAATTGAACACTGAAAATAAACGGCTCTTAACCATTCAAGAGATTAAAATAAAACTTATTAATCGAGAAAAATACGATTTAGACAATCTCACACTCGAAAATATGACTACATCTATCCATAATGACCTCCAACATCTTTTAACGAAAAACATTCAAAGTATCGCAAAAAATAAAGACCTACTTAAAAAGGTAATCGAAAATAAAACGTACAAACATTACGATCGGCTATACCGTTTTAAAGTCGATACAATATCTTTTGATACAGTGCTTGAAATTAGCATTACTATAGAGAAAGAAAAATAAAGAAGGAGGGCTTTAGCGCCGCTCCTTCTTTTCGTTCTAACATATAGTCTCTTATTTACAAATCTCACGTAAATCAGCAAAAAGACGATCCGCTTCTTCCCAAGAAGATGCCTTCGCACCAGAAGCCATCGGATGCCCCCCGCCGTTATATTGCATTGCTAATTTGTTTATAACTGGTCCTTTTGAACGAAGACGAACACGAATTACGTCGTCTTCCTCTAAAAATAGAACCCACGCCTTTAATCCATCAATATTGCCAAGCGCTCCAACAACACCAGATGCTTCAGAAGGAAGTACATCAAACTCTTCTAATACTTCTTTCGTTAATTTAATGTAAGCTGCTCCTTCTTCTACCATCGTAAAGTTTTGTAAAATATAACCGTTTAAACGAGCAATTTTTTCTTTTGTCTTATACATCTCATTGTATAAATCTGTGAATTTCACACCCATGTCAACAAGCTCACTTACGTAACGAAGTGTTTTTGCTGTCGTATTCGGGAATAAGAAACGACCTGTATCTCCAACAATTCCTGCTAAAATAAGGCGGGCTGCTTCTTTTGTTATTTTTAATCCTTTATCTTTTCCATAGTTATAAAACTCATAAATCATTTCACTTGTAGAACTCGCTGTCGTATCTACCCACGTAATATCTCCATATGGATCTTCATTTGGATGATGATCAATTTTAATTAACATCTTCCCTTTTGTATAGCGTTGATCGTCAACACGTTCTTGATTCGCAGTATCACAAACAATAACAAGCGCATTTTCGTATACACTATCTTCAATATCATCCATTACTCGTAAGTATGCTAGTGACGGCTCATTGTACCCAACCGTATAAATATTTTTCTCTAGAAACGATTCTTGTAGAATTGTACCAAGACCACCCTGTGAACCTAACGCATCTGGATCCGGACGCACGTGGCGATGAATAATAATTGTATCAAACTCTTTAATTGCTCCTAAAATTTGCTCATGCATATGTATAATCTCCTTTTTAATCAACTTCTTCACTTTATCCTCCATTATAACGGAAAGTATTTCATACATGCGAACAATTGCTTTATAATAAAAGTTAGAAAGTTTAGATATTTCTTTTTCTTTTCTATTATTTTTCACAAAGCGATGGGAGTGTTCATTATGCCAGTATTAGTCTTCTGTATTATCGTCTCATTTATGTTGTACCTCTTTTACAAAACAAAATACTTTCGTACAAACCGCCCAATGGAGAAAGGTTGGCTCTCAGGAAAATCCGCAATGGCACTCGGTTCATTCGTTTTATTTTTCGGGATAAACCAATTCTTTTTAGAACTTTCAACCGCTCGTATTATCGTTGGTGTTTTATTCGTTCTATTTGGTAGTGCAAGTGTATTTAACGGGTTTCGCCAATACAAACATTTCTTGCCATTAGCAGTTAAAGAAGCTGAAGTCTATGAAGCAACGTAAAAAAGCATCAATATTGTGATGCTTTTTTACGTCTCTTAACTTTCAAAATCATATACGCAACAAACGCAGATGGTATATTAAATGGGTTCCCTTGTACGTGAAAATGTAATTGTTCTTCTCCAAAAGACATTTTTTCATATAGCTCTCGCTGAGATAATCCTGTCTTTTCCTTTTTTTCATGTAAACCTTGTAAATATAAATATTGAATCGGTATCATTACAAGAAAGTAAAATAGTGCGATACTACCAAAAAAGAGTACGGCTGACGACATAATGCATACCACCTCTCGCAATTCCATTTTCTTACAATATAATCATAACACAATATACAACTGAATTGAATTATTATTCCGTCTTTTCTCACATTACTTTTCCACTCCATCCCATACATATTTCACTAAAACTCCCATCTAAAATCATGCCTTTCAAATTTAAAACAACAAAAAAAGATGGAACAAATCAAAACGATTTGTTCCATCTTTTTATTTATCGATTAACTGAACCATAAGTAATGCTTTCCCAACAACATTACCTTCATGATGCACCTCTACATCGACCTTACCAAATTTACGTCCAATTTCTAATACTTTCGGATGAACAGATACAACATTATCAATTTGAACCGGCTTTACGAAATAAATCGTTAAGTTTTCAACAATTAAATCGCTTTTCTTTTGCGCACGAATGACGCGATTTGTCGCTTCTGTCACAATTGTTGCAAATACACCGTACGATAACGTCCCGATTGAGTTCGTCATTTGCGGCGTCACCGAAAATTGATATAGATGCTCATTCTTCGCTTCTTTTGGTGTCATAAATTGATTCGTTACAATATCATCAATGGTTTCTCCAACTTGTGGCTGACGTTGAATCATTTGCAGTGCCTGAAGTACATCTTGACGGCTAATAATACCTTGCAGTTTGTTTCCTTCCTCAACGACAGGAAGTAATTCAATTCCTTCCCACACCATCATACGTGCCGCAGCTGCGACAGACATTTTACCGTTCACTGTAATTGGGTGTTTTGTCATTACTTTATCAATTGGTGTTTCTTTCGCTACTCCGATCATATCTTTTGAAGTTACGATTCCTAGTACTTTGTTACTTTCATCGACAATTGGATATCTTCCGTGCATTGTCTCTTCGTTATATGCATGCCATTGCTGTACTGTATCACTCGGCTTTAAATATAACGTTTCTTCAATTGGCGTTAAAATATCTTCAACGAGTACAATTTCTTTCTTAATAAGTTGGTCATAAATTGCACGATTAATTAACGTTGCGACCGTAAATGTATCGTAGCTACTTGAAATGATCGGCAGCTTTAATTCGTCTGCTAATTTCTTCACATGATCTTCCGTATCAAATCCGCCCGTAATTAATACAGCGGCTCCAGTTTCTAGCGCTAATTCATGTGCGTTCGTACGGTTACCAATAATGAGTAAATTCCCAGCTTCTGTATAGCGCATCATCGCTTCTAATTTCATAGCTCCGATTACGAATTTATTTAATGTTTTATGTAGTCCTTCTCTGCCCCCAAGTACTTGACCGTCGACAATGTTAACGACTTCTGCATATGTCAGTTTTTCGATATTCTCTTTCTTCTTTTGTTCAATTCGAATTGTTCCGACACGTTCAATTGTACTAACATATCCTTTATTTTCTGCATCTTTAATTGCACGGTAAGCGGTCCCTTCACTTACACTCAAATCTTTCGCAATTTGTCTTACAGAAATTTTATGGCCTACTGGCAGGCTATTAATATGTTCTAAAATTTGGTTATGCTTGGTAGCCAAATGGTTTCACCATACTTTCTTTTCCCTAAATTCTTCATGTGTTGTACTTTCAGTATACTATATTTTCAAAACTGTTACACTCTCTCTTTGCATACCTGTACTATTTTTTTTATAACAAAATGACGCTTACATTCCACCAGTCATTCTATTACAACAATGTAATGCTATTGTCATCTCATTCGATAGTTCGCCCACTTAATTGCCTATACAATTAAGACAAGAAATAAAACAAAGGAGCGAACACATGATGAAAAAACTTTTAGAGGTTGTAGGTGCTGTATTTTTAGCTTTCGTAGATGGGAAAAAAGTTGCAATGGAATTGAATGAAACACCTGAACAACCACGTACCAAAAGAGAAGAATCACCAAAACAAATACAAGCATTAAAAGCTGTCCTACACACGTAAAAAACCCTTCACTTTTCTTTTCAAATGAAGGGTTTCTTTTCTATAGTGTAATACTTTCTCCAGCTTCTAATACTTTCCCTGTACAATTTTGTAGCTTTTCTACAAATTGATATGGATCTTGTTCAATAACTGGGAACGTATTGTAATGCATCGGTACAACAGTTTTCGCATTAATCCATTTTGCCGCTAGTACAGCATCTTCTGGCCCCATTGTGAAATTATCACCAATTGGTAAAAATGCTAGATCAACTTTATTTAATTCCCCAATTAACTTCATATCAGAGAATAGTGCAGTATCTCCTGCGTGGTATACAGTTTTCTCTTCTGCTGTAAATAAAATACCTGCTGGCATACCTGTATATGTAATCGTCTTATTTGCTTCATCAATATAACTAGAGCCGTGGAATGCTTGTGTAAACTTCACTTTTCCGAAGTCAAATTCATGTGAACCCCCAATATGCATCGGGTGTGTATTTACACCTTGCCAACTTAAAAATGTTGCTAGTTCAAATGGCGCTACAACAACTGCATTATTTTTCTTCGCAAGTTCTACTGTATCTCCAACATGATCACCGTGTCCATGCGATAAAAGAATTGCATCCACTTTTACATCTTCAGCTTTTAAATCTGTTTTCGGATTACCTGTTAAAAACGGGTCAATTAAAATAACTTTTCCATTCGCCTCAATTTTCACAACTGAATGTCCATGATAAGATACTTTCATTATTACATTCCTCCCCTATTCACATTCTCACTTTTTATTCTACATGATTTTTCAATTCCCTGTCTTTTCTAACATCTATTTACTTGTCATAACGCTTTCTTCCGAGTTAAAGTTATATTTGTAATTAAATATCTCGGGGGTGCCAATCGATGAATGCTAGATTAGAAAATTTAATGCAATGGCTAAAAGAAAAAAACGTAGAAGCTGCGTTCTTAACTTCTACACCAAACGTCTTCTACATGACAAACTTCCACTGTGAACCACACGAAAGATTACTTGGTATGTTTGTATTCCAAGAAAAAGAACCTATTTTAATTTGCCCTAAAATGGAAGAAGGTCAAGCACGTAACGCTGGCTGGGCACATGAAATTATCGGATTTACTGATACTGACAGACCATGGGATATGATTGCAAAAGCAATTAAAGACCGCGGCATCAATGCAAATGCAGTTGCAATTGAAAAAGAACATTTAAACGTAGAGCGCTACGAAGAATTAACGAAATTATTCCCAAATGCAGCTTTCAAATCAGCTGAGGAGAAAGTTCGCGAACTTCGTTTAATTAAAGATGAAAAAGAACTTTCTATTTTACGCGAAGCAGCTAAAATGGCGGACTATGCTGTTGAAGTTGGTGTAAATGCAATTAAAGAAGATCGTAGTGAACTAGAAGTATTAGCAATTATTGAACACGAATTAAAAACAAAAGGCATACATAAAATGTCATTTGATACGATGGTATTAGCAGGTGCGAACTCAGCTCTTCCACACGGTATTCCTGGCGCAAACAAAATGAAACGCGGTGATTTCGTACTATTTGATTTAGGCGTAATCATTGACGGTTATTGCTCTGATATTACACGTACAGTGGCATTCGGCGAGATTTCTGAAGAACAAACTCGTATTTACAACACTGTACTTGCTGGACAACTACAAGCAGTTGAAGCATGTAAACCAGGTGTTACACTTGGCGCAATCGACAACGCTGCTCGTTCTGTTATTGCAGATGCAGGTTACGGAGACTTCTTCCCACACCGACTTGGTCATGGACTTGGAATTAGCGTACACGAATATCCAGATGTAAAAGCTGGTAACGAGTCTCCATTAAAAGAAGGTATGGTCTTCACAATCGAACCTGGTATTTACGTACCAAACGTAGGTGGCGTTCGTATTGAAGATGATATTTACATCACAAAAGACGGATCAGAAATTTTAACGAAATTCCCGAAAGAGTTACAATTTGTAAAATAATAGAAAAAGGCAGCGGGAGTGCTGCCTTTTTCTATTTCCCTACTATTTCAAATTTCTCTACAATCATTTTTGCTGGATAACTTTCAAGTATTTGAGAAAACCATACTTTTATTTTATCCCCTGTTTTTAACTGTTTATATGCGTCTTTGTCCTTAAAGCTCAAGACTATATGTGCTGGATGCTCTTTATTCATTTGTTGTTCTATATAATGTTGCAACTCTACTTTTGTTTCAACCGTTTTATCATCGGCAAAAAACATCGTGTCATTTCTTAATATGATATACCCTTCTTTAGGTACTTCTTTTACCGTTACTTGCTCTACTTGTTTTGTATCACACGCTGATAATACGACTAGAAATACACTTAAAAACATAACAATTTTCATATGCCTATTCATTTTTAACTCCTTACTCTAGGCTATTTCAAATTTAACACCATCTTCTCCTCATACTTATCATCCCATTTAATCACAACTTCTATAGGTTCATCTTTAGAGATAGGCGCGCAACTTACACAAGAAGACTTCATTTCAACCTTTGCTCCTCTATGAACTTCTGACGTTTGTGTCATTGTACTAAAGGCTCCATTAATAGCAATCTCTAAGTTTTTAAATTCTGTCTTTCCATCCCCGCCCTTATATTGAAACGTAAACATTCCATCTTCACTGTCATCCTTAATATGCCCTTTATATTGTCCAGTCCAACTTTTGCTCTCGCTAGAAAAAGTAAAATACCAAATCGAGCAGCTTCCTAAAAAGAAAATACTAATGAAAAAGAATAAAGCTCTCTTCATCATGCCCCTCCATTCAAATGCACTTATTTATTGTCTATTTCTTCCTTCTATTATACTATTAAAATACAGAATTTTCTAAAACAGGGGGTTTATATGTTACAACAACAGTTAGAAGAAATTCGTAATAATAATTACATACTGGATAACACACTTAACATTGATTCTTTAAGTTCCAATATGCTTGAGCAAATTGGCGATACTGATAGCTATTTAAGGGACAAACTCATCTACTCTACTTTTTTTCATCTCATCAAGAAGGAATATCTTTCACACACACAATTACAGAAACTATTATTAGAAAGCATCGGTGAAAAATATTTATTGTATAAGATTCATTCAGATGATGAAGATGCGGTATTTACCCGAGCATTTACAACATTATTAATTGCCCTCATTATTGATGCTGATACAAATCATAATTTCTTATCACAGACTGATATTTCAAATGTAAAAGATCAACTAATTCTATATATGAACAACGAACATGATTTCCGGGGATATGTGCAAAAACACGGCTGGGCACATAGTATCGCTCATGCTTCTGATACATTTGAGGCGCTTGTGAATAGTCCTAAACTGGAAACTTTATATTACGAAGAAATATTACAAACTTTATTAAACAAAGTTTGTGTTCATTCCATCTATTACAAATATGAAGAAGATGAACGTATCGTTTATCCGATTGTCGCAATGCTACAAAATGGCTTAAAGGAAGAAGCACTCATATTAGCCCTTCGTGATTTAGTAGCTCAATTACCCGTTCAAAAACAAACATTACATATTGAATCATACGAGTTTCTATACGGAAATATAAAATCTTTCTTACGCAGCTTATTTTTCAGACTGCGCAAGCTTTCTATATGTGAAGAAACAGAATGCGAAATTGAAAAATTGCTACAAGAACTTCCAAAATATTATTAAAAAAAGAAGGCCGCTCAAAAAGTGCCTTCTTCTATTTCACTAATATTTAATTGAAATTTCACGATCCAAACTGAGAAAAGGTGGACAAGAAGCGCAAACGCCATACATGCTCCGCTTAAAAAAGTTAGTATAGGATGCGAATACACGTGCCCCAATCCATAGGATACCGCCACGAAAAACATTGTTATGTAAATATAAATTGCTCCATGTATTTGCCTCATATAAACCTCCTTTTCCCATATTATAACATAAATTTTCTGATTATTCACATTAATTGCTTGTAATCAATATTTCTCAACTGTTACACCTCTTACAGCAGCCTTAATATATGGTGCTCCTTGTAAACTTTGTAAATCCTCTGTTTTGCCTGTTACGACTACACCGTATATTGGTAGGTCTTTTGGTTTGGTGTTTTTTATTTCTTTATAGTTTGTCCTAAAAGATTCTTAATATCCCTTTTATTTTCACTTAAAGATATCCAAATACAGCTGTTCTACATTTTTATCATAATAAAAAGCACATATATTTTATTAACATATAAATCACTTTTTTGAAACAAAAACTCTCACTCATCTCTCTCCATACTATCGTTATGACTTAGTTTCCATAATAATTGAACGAGGATAAAACCCCAGCTTTTCATAAAACGATACAGCTTCATTTCCGTACACTACTGTTAATTCAATTTCATCTATCTTCTTCGCTTTAAACCATTCCACTGCACTATTCATTAATTTCAAACCAAATCCGTTTCTTCGGTATCTTTCATCAACGAATAAAACTTCAATCTTTCCGTTTACACTTTTGCTATACGCTATACAACATCCTAATATATTATCTGTTTCCGCCTCAACTAATAATTCAATTCTATACTCTCCATACTTTGAATTTTGTTTATAAATTTCAATACGTTCCTCAAATGTCATTCTTGGATAGTCACCAGAAAAATGCCTTGATGTATTATTATGATATTCATGCAATTTATTTAAAGGTTCTCTTATTACTTCTATTTCATCGAGAGTGATATATTTATTACTAATTCTCATCCTACAGCATCTCCAATAATATATATTCCAACCAAAAAGATGACCCTTTTACGGTTATAAAATACCAATCTATTATTTCATCGCGTCCTTCACAACATCTTGAATCATAACAACTTCTGTTTTCATATCAATAGACGGTGCTTCTTCATCGATACATTCATACCAAAATGCTAAGTGCTTTTTATCAATTTCATAATGAGAATTTTCGACAAGAGCCCCGCCTTCTCCTTGCACAGAATACCAATATAAGTACTCTTCTCCATCTCTTATTTCCCGGAAAATTGTCTCAACATACATCTTTTCGTCGTTTAATGTCAAAAGGACTTCTTTCATATTGTCATTCAGAAGCTGCATCCATTCATTTACTCGATGACTCTTACCAGGCTTAACTTTAAATCTCGTTAATTCTACATTCATTTTTCTTCCCCCGTTTTCTTACGTACAAACAAACTGTATTCTATTGGATGATAAAAACTTAATTTACTAGCTAATTTTCGCGAAGGAATATTGTCTACATAACAATCCCAGCTCGGTATAATATCATTTTGCATGCAATGTTCAATGAACCGTGTTGCAACAGCTTGAGCTAATCCTTTCCCTTGATGCGCTTCATGTGTTGCAATATCTATTTCAGCATAACCATTCCTGCTAAATATCGAGACACATTCAGCTACAATTATCCCATCTTGTTCTATACAAAATCCAAAACCACTATTCAAAAACGTTTCTTTTGATCCCCAATATTCTTTGTAGTACTCCTCTTTAAATTCACTGCTTCGCTCTATATCTCTTCTATCAATACGCTTCACTTCATATGTATTTTTGTTACAATCTCGTTTTCTCTCTTCAAAGGTTACGCTTTGAAATTTCATTCGCGGAATGTTTCGAAGTACATGACTAAAACGTTCTTCTATCATCATTTCTCACTCGTTACTCGAAGAGAACAATGTAAATCTCTTCTCTGTTTTTTCAATAGCCTTTTTTATAAAAGAAAATAAATCTTCGTTATAATTTTGATCATCAGTATCACCAAATAAATAATAGATACCGTTAGCTGTAATAATTAATCCTGCTGTTAATTTCTCGTTTGCAAAAACCTCACCATCTATCACTTGATCACATACCGCATAAGCAAACGTCGTCGTTTTTGTATGACTTTCTAAAATCGGAAGGATTTTTCTATACTCGGCTACGGATAATTTTTTCATAATTGCTCCACTTTAATCGTATCCGCCTCTATATGTTCAAAACAAAGATTTACAGTTCTCTTTAATGCTCTCGTTCTATGAATCTTACATGCTGGAATTAAGATTGAATCATTTGGCTTTAAAACCGCTGTTTCTCCATCTTCAAAATCAATAAGTAATTCTCCCTCTAACACAATAAATAATTCATCCGAATTAGAATGATAGTGCCAATCATATTCACCAGTAAATACAGCGATTCGTAAACAATGACTGTTTATATTTGAAACGACGAAGTTTTTATGTTGATCTTTAATATCCTTTGTTAATTCTATTAAGTTCACAGTTTCCATCTTTCGTCTCATCCTTTCATTAGTCGTTCTTCTAAAAAACTAACTTAATCTCCACCACCTCCGCAATCTCCTCCACCATCACTTGAACCACTACAATCACTGCTACTGTATTCACCGAATCCACTTGATGAGCTTGAAGCGTATGAAGATTTTTTGCTTCTTTTTCTATCTTTTTTACTTTCATGACTAGGCCATACTGTATCAAATAATATAAAGAATAAGACTAATTCTATTGCAACAAGGAGAAATTCTAAAATACTCTCAATAATATTAGGAGTTATCTCAAAACTGTAAAACACTCCAAATGAATACATACACAAAATTACATACAGAGCCATACAAATATACCGAAATATTTTCTCTATCGTAATGACTACTTTTTGTGAAAAAGGTATGTTCTGTTCCTTTTTGTTCTTTATATACCTTTGTCTCTTTGCCTGTTTTTTCTTCCTCTTTTTGCTCCCCATCGAATCCCCTCTTTTTATTATATAATTCTAAATTATCATAATAAAAATCGATTTACACCAATAAATAACAATTATTCACATGTTATTTCTCCATATAAAAAAGACCCTCCTCACGAAAAGGAAGGTCTCAAATGTATTTCTATTATGATAAAGCAGGAGCTTTTTCAAGAAGCTCTTTTGCATCAGCGTATTGTAAGCCGTGAGCTTCCGCAACTGCTTCGAATGTTACATAACCATCTAATGTGTTAATACCTTTTAATAGTGCAGTGTTGCCTAGGCAAGCATCTTTGTAGCCTTTGTTCGCAATTTGTACTGCATATGGTACTGTTACGTTTGTTAATGCAAGAGTTGACGTACGTGGAACTGCACCTGGCATATTAGCAACTGCATAATGAACAACGCCATGTTTTTCGTAAGTTGGGTTGTCATGAGTTGTAATACGATCAGTTGTTTCGAAAATACCACCTTGGTCAATCGCGATATCTACAACGACAGAACCTGGTTCCATTGATTGAATCATTTCTTCAGTTACAAGTTTTGGCGCTTTTGCACCCGGAATTAATACTGCTCCAATAACAAGGTCAGATTCTTTAACAGCTTCTGCAATGTTGTATGGATTAGACATTAATGTTTTTACTTGGTTACCGAAAATATCATCTAATTGACGAAGACGTTCTGCACTTAAGTCAATGATTGTTACATCTGCACCTAAACCTACTGCAATCTTAGCTGCGTTTGTACCAGCTTGACCACCGCCGATGATTGTTACTTTGCCGCGTTTTACCCCTGGAACGCCTGCAAGTAAAATACCTTTACCGCCTTTGTTTTTCTCAAGGAATTGTGCACCGATTTGTGCAGACATACGACCAGCCACTTCACTCATAGGTGCAAGTAATGGTAAAGAACGATTGTCTAATTGTACTGTTTCGTATGCGATTGATGCAACTTTGTTATCGATTAATGCTTTCGTTAATTCTGGTTCTGGAGCTAAGTGTAAGTATGTGAATAAGATTAAGCCTTCACGGAAATAGCCGTATTCACTTGCTACTGGCTCTTTTACCTTCATAACCATATCTTGATTCCATGCTTCTTCAGCAGTTTCTACAAGTTTCGCACCAGCTTGTACGTATTCTTCATCTGTAAAGCCAGATCCTAAACCTGCTCCTTTTTGAACAAAAACTTCGTGACCATTTTGTACTAAATGTACTGCTCCCGCTGGCGTCATTGCCACACGGTTTTCATTGTTTTTAATTTCTGTTGGAATACCGATACGCATGATTAGTTCCCCCTTGAGTTATGAAATGACCCCTGAATCATTTTTTAAAGCGCTTTCTACGCTCTTATATTTTAACATAATATCTCAATATTTGACAAAAAAATAACACGAGTTTTCCGATAGATTTAATTTTATATTAAAGGACAGTATTATCCGCACCTCTCAGCACAATGGATAAACTGTCCAATTATTCGAAACTTCATCTTATTTTATTCTATCGATGTCTATGAATAACATCCACTGCACCAGTCACTTCAATAATTGTACCGGTAATCATATCGGAATCGTCCTCACATAAAAACGAAATGGTTCTTGCAATATCTTCACCTGTTCCAGATCTACCAATCGGTGTGTTACGCTCTTTCAGCTGACGTGCTTCTTGAATAGTTGCCTCTTTCATATCGCCAATAATATCACCAGGACATACCATGTTCGCAGTGATACCATACTCCGCTTCTTCATAAGCAACTGTTTTCGTTAATGAAACAAGTCCTACTTTCGCTGCGGCAAAAGCTGAACGATAAATCCATCCCGGTGCACTATCCGCCCCTTGAAATCCGTAATTAATAATACGGCCAAAGTTCTGTTTTCTCATGACCGGAACGACAAGTTTTAATAAATGAAATACCGCTGTTAAATTTCCCTGAATCATTTCATTCCATTCATCTTCTTCATAATCAACTAACTTTTTTCGTTCAAATACATATGGACCAGCATTATTAATTAAAAAGTCAATTTTGCCAAAACGGCTCATCGCTTCTTCTACTATTTTATGTAAATCTTCCTTTTTCGTGACATCCGCTTGCACGAATTGTAGACGCTCTTCCACATCTTTATATGTTTCTTTCATCGTTTCCATAGCCGTGATATCGCTATGGTACGTTACTGTTACTGAATAGCCTTTAGCCAATAACTTTTCTGTTACTTGCTTTCCTAAACCTTTCGTACCGGCTGTAATGAGCGCATGTCTCACAAAACTGCCCCCTTTTAAATTGCTATACTTCATATGTAACAAGTTCTCGCTCCAATTACAACTAAAATGAATTGAAACAGAGTTTTCGAAATTCTGTAACGTTTCTGGCAAGCACGTTACCAAAATTTGTTTTATAATTAAGTTGTAAACAGTTATAAAACAGATTGGGAGGAATTTACTATGAATAATACATATACAAATATTTTAATCGCGGTGGATGGTTCTAAAGAAGCAGAAAAAGCCTTTAAAAAAGCAATTCAAGTCGCAAAGCGCAACAATGCAACATTAACAATTGCTCATATCGTTGATGTAAAAGCATACTCAGCAGTAGAAGCTTATAGCCGTGCAATTGCGGAACGTGCAAATCTATTTGCAGAAGACCTATTAGAAGACTACAAAAAAACTGCGCTTGAAGCTGGTCTTGAAAAAATTGAAACTGTATTAGAATTCGGTAATCCTAAATCAAAAATTTCAAAAGAAATCGCTCCAAACCATAAAGTAGATTTAATTATGTGTGGTGCGACTGGTTTAAATGCTGTTGAGCGTTTCCTAATTGGTAGCGTCTCTGAACATATTATTCGCTATGCGAAATGCGATGTCCTTGTTGTTCGTGGTGATGAAGAGCAAGGTGAGCTTTAATTTATAGATAAAACACCAAGTCCACATAGGCTTGGTGTTTTTCATTTTATAAACTTCACTATAAACAAAAGACATGCTACGACAACAACGGTAATTGCCAACACATAAGGCGGAAGAAACTTCAAAGACCATAATGCCATCATAATCGTCGCAACCGTTAAGTACGTTCGCCTTGCACCTTCTGTCATTTTTTTACGAAATAAGAAAACATACAAATAACCAATTGGCGGCGTAATAAAGCAAAGAACGTATATGATTTTTGATTTTAAATACCACTTTTGTTCTCCAAGTTTCTTTATATCCCCTTCTATTCTCTTATGCTCTTGTTCTTTCGCTTCTTCTACAAGCGGATTTTCCTCTTCTCCTCGCTTTTCTTTCATATAAGGAAGAAAGTGCATAAAAAAATAGTATGCGAATACGAATGCTCCAAATCCAATATTTACTCTTTCTAATGGAATATGTTCACTAAAAAAAGCAGCAGTAAGCACTAAAGACAAACAGTATGTCATCATCCAAAAGGAACGTTTTCTCTTTTTCCGTTCCATTTCTTTTTTGCCTTGTATATCTTTTCTTTTCGAAAGCCATATAGAAATAAAGCAATCTACTACAAATAGAGCAAAAATAAATATCGCAACGTGTACTGTTTCTAAATCCTCAAATGAAAAGATATTTGGGAATGCAACATGTAATACAATGAATGTGTACAAAATTAGCCCTATAAAATAAATACGTCTCATTTTCCATCCCTTTCTTATTTCCTAACATTACGTTAACATACATTTTTTAGAAATAGACGGACAAAATATATATGTGTAAAAAAGGAGGATGCTATATGGATGATTCTGAACGCATTATTTTAGATGTGAACGGCAAAGAAATTGAAATGCTAGATACGATTCGCACTCATTTTAAAGAGAAGCACGGCGTTGAACTAAGTAATGGTGCATTACTTCGTGATTTGATGGATATTGAGTATATTCGAATTACGGAAGATCGACATAAGTATGATTAAAAGAAAACGACTGCAGGCGAATGCCATCAGTCGTTTTCTTTCTTTATTTAAGCTCTTGATGTTTCCCGCCCATACCACCAGACTCATTGCTATCTTGGTGTACAGTTAGTTTATTTGTTTTCGCATCTTTTAAAACTCTATATGTATATGATTCATTTGGTTCATCTTTAAACTGTACATTCATACCATACGAATCCATTTTGCTATAAAAGACCGGTTTTATATATAAAATATCACTTTCTTTATATCCTTTATCTTGTAAATGCCACATCGTTGCGATAACCGCTTCTTCTCGCTTTTCTTTTTCACCAACATACATATATTTGTCCAAAAGAAACACTTTAGCATTTGCAATTAAGCTAATTAACAGTACAATGATCAACACTATTTTTTTCATAGACTTCCCCTAAATTGTTATTTTTTACTACATTTTAACTTAAATGCTAGTAAAAAATAAAGTACGCCAAACTTTAATAGACTGGCGTACTTCCCAACTCAACTCTTAATAACTTCTTTCGTTAACCCCTTCGCCTTCTCCAAAGCGTTTTTGATTTGTTCAAACCCAGTCCCGCCAGCACTGTTACGACGCTTTACAGCTGCATATGGTGACAGCACTTCATACAAATCTTCTTCAAATAAGGAGCTCATTTCTTTATATGTTTCAAGAGAGACATCTAATAAATAAATTCCTTTTTGTGTGCAATATAGCACTAACTTTCCAACAATTTCATGAGCTTGACGGAATGGTAGTCCTTTGTTCGCTAAATAGTCAGCAATTTCTGTTGCGTTGGAGAAATCTTGCGTCACAGCTTGCCCCATTTTTTCTTTGTTTACAGTCATCGTTTCAAGCATGCCCGCCATAATATGAAGGCATCCTTCTACTGTTTTAACTGTATCAAACATTCCTTCTTTATCTTCTTGTAAGTCTTTATTGTAAGCGAGCGGTAATCCTTTCATTACTGTGAGTAAACTGAATAAATTACCGTATACTCTGCCTGTTTTACCACGGATTAGTTCCGCCATATCCGGGTTTTTCTTTTGCGGCATAATGCTGCTTCCCGTTGCATATTGATCGCTCATTTCAATAAATTGAAACTCTTGGCTACTCCATAAAATAAGTTCTTCGCAAAAGCGTGATAAGTGCATCATAAGCATAGAGGAGTTACTTAGGAACTCCAGTATGAAATCACGATCGCTTACTGCATCTAAACTATTTTCATAGATTCCATTAAATCCAAGAAGCTCCGCACTATACTCTCGGTCAATGGGGAATGTCGTTCCAGCTAACGCTCCTGCTCCTAATGGCGAAATGTTAATACGTTTTAACGAATCTTCATAACGATTCACATCACGCTCTAACATCCAAAAGTAAGCGAGAATATGATGAGCAAATGAAATCGGCTGGGCACGCTGCAAGTGCGTATAGCCCGGCATAATGGTTTCAATATTATTTTCTGCTTGTTGAACAAGAACAGTTTGCAATTGTTTTGTAGCTTTTATAATATGTTCTACCTTTTCTTTTAAATACAAATGCATATCTGTCGCTACTTGATCATTACGACTTCGGCCAGTGTGAAGTTTTCCTCCTACTTCGCCAATTTGTTCAATTAACATTTTTTCGATATTTAAATGAATATCTTCTGCTTCTACTGAAAATTGTAGCTTATTCTCTTTTGCTTCTTTCAATAAATATTGAAGACCTATCTTTATTTTCTCTGCTTCTTCTTTCGTCACGATGCCCTGCTTTGCTAGCATCGTGACGTGCGCAATACTTCCTTTTATATCTTGATTTACTAATTGTTGATCGAAGGAGATGGATGCTCCGAACTCTTCAACCCACGCTTCCGCTTCTTCTGTAAAACGTCCGCCCCAAAGTTTGCTCACGCTTCCACCTTCTTTTGATTCACTTGGCTGTATACTTTCGTCGGTAAACCGAATAATGAAATGAATCCAACTGCTGCATCATGATTAAATTCGTCCTGAGCAGTATACGTTGCTAATTTTTCATCGTATAAAGAGTACTCAGATTTACGTCCTTCTACAATTGCATGACCTTTAAATAATTTCACACGCACTGTACCTGTTACATTCTTTTGCGTTTCTTGTAAAAATGCATGAAGCGCTTGTTTTAAAGGTGAGAACCATAAACCGTTATAAATAAGCTCTGTTATTTTCTGTTCAATCACTGGTTTAAAATGTGCTACTTCTTTTACGTGTGTTAAATCTTCCAACTCTTTATGCGCAGTGATTAACGTCATTGCTGCTGGGCATTCGTATACTTCACGAGATTTAATACCGACAAGACGATTTTCTACGTGATCAATACGTCCAACGCCGTGTTTTCCAGCAAGTGCATTTAACGTTTTAATTAATTCTGCAAGTGAATATGCAGTGCCATTTAAAGTAGTCGGTACGCCTGCTTCAAATCCGATTTCTACAAACTCTGGTTTATTCGGTGTGTCTTCTAATGCCAATGTCATCTCATATGCATCTTCTGGCGGTGCTGCCCATGGATCTTCTAAAATTCCACATTCGTTGCTGCGTCCCCATAAGTTTTGATCGATTGAAAACGGGCTATCTAAATTAATCGGAATTGGTACATCGTTTTCTTTTGCATAGGCAATTTCTTCTTCACGTGACCACTTCCATTCACGTACAGGTGCAATCACTTCTAAGTAAGGATTTAATGCTTGAATAGAAACTTCAAAACGAACTTGATCATTTCCTTTCCCTGTACATCCGTGTGCAACTGCAGTTGCGCCTTCTTGTTCTGCGATTTCTACTAATTTCTTCGCAATAAGCGGACGAGATAATGCAGAGACAAGAGGGTATTTCCCTTCGTATAATGTGTGTGCTTGCATCGCCATCAATGCATATTCGTTTGCAAATTCTTCTTGAACATCAATCATATATGATTTAATTGCACCTACTGAAAGTGCCTTTTCTTTTACAAATGCTAAGTCTTTACCTTCCCCTAAGTCTAAACAAAGCGCGATAATATCATAATTCTTCTCTTGTAACCATTTAATTGCAACGGAAGTATCAAGACCTCCGGAATATGCTAATACAACTTTTTTCTTCTTCATTTTGCATCCCCCTAAAGAATAAATATTCATTTTCTTTTATAATAATTCACACTTTACCACCTTTCACAAAATGTATCAAGAGTCATTTTCAAATTTTTTCAAACAATTTCGTCGAACTTCTTTCTGTTTTTATGTACAATATAAGCAGAAAAACGGGGGTGAACTTATGGAAAAATATTTCTTATACGATGAACATCTAGGAATTGAAATTCCACATTTACAAGAAGACTGGGAAGAAATCCCCGAAAAAATGCAACATGCTATTTTATTGAAATGGGAACAAGTTCGCGGAAAGATTCCTGATCGAATAAAAGAACTCGAGCACTCTATTAATGCAAAACAGCATCTTTTAAATAACGAAGAAGACTTCGAAGTTTCTTGTAAACTAAATTCAGAAATTGCCGATCTTGCTTCCATCATTAATGACCTTTGGCTTTGGTATCGACTCACTCAAAATGTATCTGAGGGGAAAGCACACCAATGAAAAAAGCATGCCCCTCAATAACTTTGGGTCATGCTTTTTTTGTCATAACATGATTTACAATATATTTCTTGTGCTGTTTTCGCCAAACATACATCGAATGGACCAACTAATATACTTCTTTCTTTCGGCAACTTTACAAAAGCAACAAGCTCTTCTTCATATTGAATTTTTTTCTGACATGAAATGCATATTAATTCTTTTCTTTTGAACATGTCTTTTAGCATACCTTCACTCTCCCCTTCATCTATCTATATTAATATACTCTCATAATAGTTAAGACTTGTAAAAAAATGACACATTCTGAATCGAATGATTCATATACTATGTACAAAAGGAGGTTTAAAACTTATGCGTGCTTTCGTTATTATCGCTTTAACTTTTTTAAGTGTGATTAGTTGGGATGCGTTTTTCAAAGATAAAAGTGATGAAAAGAACACAACGGAATAAAACCCTTTTTTTCTTACTTATTGGACAAACCGTTATAAACTGTCCAATCCTCCGAAATAACTTAGGCTTTTCTACAAAAATATTTAAACATAACATTTTTTGTAGATTCCCTCCGTTTATTGTCGGTTTCCATCCGCATACATTTTTTAAAAGTATGATATAATAGTATAAATCTTGAAGGAAGGGATTTTGATATCATGATCGCTCGAAGGAGCATGTGGCATCGTATTGACGAATCATACACGTAGCGTATTTTTCAGCTCAGATACTTTAGTCTAGCGAAAAAAATACGAGAGTGGGGAAATTATGATTGCCCGAAGGATAATTTGGCAAAAAAAAGACTCTTCTTACACATAGCGTTTTGTTTAGGACTTAATTGTTACTAACTAAACAAAACAAAGAAGAGCAGGATTGCTAAATGACGAATCCTACTCCACGTTTTGTTTAGTCGTTTTAAGACTTAAACTAAAACGAAGGTAGGGAGAATTGATGGACGAGAGGATTATTCGTTATTTCTTCAGCGACATATAGCGTAGTTAGTTTTTTCGTAAACTAACTGAAAGCTACATGTGAGCTCGTAGTTAGTTTACAACACAAAAAGGACTACTAACTACGGAAAGAAGGAATAACGATGAGGAACATCCAAAGTCGGCAAATTATTAAAGAAATTTTTATGGTTTTAATCGGTTCATTTATTTTAGCAGCAGCGCTATATCATATTCACTTCCAAAACCACTTAACAGAAGGTGGCTTTGTAGGAATTGCACTATTCATTCAAAACTTTTATGATATTTCACCATCTATTTCAACTGTATTAATGGATATCCCAATTATTTTACTGTGCGCTTCATTTTTAGGTAGAAAAATGGTTGGTTATTCATTCCTAGGTTCAATTTCATTCGGAGTATTTTATTCCTTTATGGAAAATTATTCTCCATTTACGGTAGATTTATCAAATAACTTATTTATAGCTGCAGTAGTTGGCGGTGCGTTAGCTGGTATTGGACTCGGTTTTATATTGCGATTTGGCGGTGCAACCGGTGGAGACGATATTTTAACAATTGTATTAAGTAAACGAACTCGTTTTACAATTGGGCAAATTTTCTTCGTCTTTGACGCGATTGTTCTTGCGCTTTCATTATATTATTTAAATTGGACAGAAATTGCTTTTACTATTCTTTCGATTGCCGTACAGGCAAAAACATTGGATTTAATTTATTATCCAAAAACAGAAAAAACAGCAGAAAAGCAGCCAGTATCTGTTCCAATGTCCAAAAAACATGCAACGAATTAAAAAAGCGAAAGGCTTCGGCCTCTCGCTTTTTTTATGCTCTTTTTTCTTTCTCGACTATATGGCGCACTTGATAAAATCTATTTGCAAATTCAGTAACGTTTCTTGTTAAACGATAATTCACTGTAGATCCAATTGCCATTCCAATTACCGGTATACCTTGGAATAATTTACGACGAAGAGCATAAATCGAAAATGTCTTCAAAATTTGTTTTAACACAACCTCAGTAGAAGCTGTTTGTAGCACTGCTTCGTCTCCTTCGTAAAAGAACGAATCTTCTTGCTCCAGCTCTTGCAATAAATTGTACCATGCATATTGCTGAAGTCTTCCTGGTAGTAATGACGCATGAAACACCTTTAACGCAAGCATCATTTCATACGGCTTGTTCACATCATGTCCAAATGATGTTGCAATAAGTTGGACTGCCTTCACATTTAACGCGATCATAACCGGAAAATCCGCCGTTAATAATAATAAACCTCCAGCACCTGTTGCCCCACCTTGTACAAATGAATATAGACGATGACGTGCTGTTTGCTGCTCTGCTATGTATGTTAATTGATCAATAGATAATGCTTTCAAATCTTCAAGCTGTTCAATCGATTCATCAAATAACCTTGATGTTCCTAAAATCCGATTACGTGCATCTAACTGTGCTTGTGAACTTTGAATAAATGCATGCAAATGAAAGAGCCATCCATCTGCTTTCGTGAAGAATTCTTTTCGCTTTTTCTCAGGTAATTTCGCAACTGTAGCATGTAACCATTTATCAAACACTTTTTGAAAATCGGTCGCTTCTTGCTCAACTAATTGCGCTTCCCATTCTTTTATATTGTCTAAAATGGCTTGTTCTCGCTTCGATCGCATCGTAACAACCACCTCGTTCGATTTTTTTCTATTGTAACATATTTCTACTTATTCTTTGCAAATATGCTTGTCTATCTTTATTCACATACCATTTTTGAATGGCATAAAATATTAACAAAAAGGATGAGATAAATCACATGAATCTATCCGATATAAAAAAAGAATATAATGCGGTATTCAGCTTAGGACAAAACTGCTGGCCCGCTTGGGCATTATATCAATTAGAATTATCACCATTTTTTGGCGTTATTGATTTTATGCTAAGTCCCTCATTAGAAAAAGTGAATGTATTATTACAAAATCGATTTGACCGCTTTTTAAATTTCGAAAATTTATCCTTCATCTCATTTTGGGATGATGATGCAAAATTAAGATTAAGGGACAACCTTTATGAAATTGACTCCTGTCATGACTTTAAAACAGATGTAAACACACCAACTTCTTGGCCTTCTTATACAGAAATTAAGTTAAACTATGAACATCGTATTAATCGTTTTCTAGCTACAATTGAAACGGCAGAATCCATATTATTTATTCGAACTGGAGGAACATATGAAGAAGCATGTTCCCTAGAACAAATTTTATCTCAAATCGTTACACATACATTCTCTGTCCTGTTACTAATTCCTGCCGATATACCAACTATCACCCAAGAAGATTGGGGATTACAACGTATTTGCGTTATGAAATGTCCTATTATGGATGTATACCAATACAATGAAGCATTTTGGAAAGACTTATTTGATGGAATTACAGTTAGACCGCACACTTAAATACACGATACTTTTATCACACCATACATTATAATCGTCCTTATACAAAACAAATAAGGAGTGATTCTATATGTATCCACGTGCAAAAGCTTTCGGTCTTGCTGTACATCAAGATCGCCTTCTCGTACAAGAATATTATACAGAAGGCGAAATATATTATCGTCCTCTTGGCGGTTCAATTGAACTTGGTGAAAAATCAGCACATACTGTTATTCGGGAGTTTAAAGAAGAGCTTCATACGGAGATAGAAATCACCAATTATTTAGGGTGTTTAGAAAATGTCTTTCATCTCGATGGAGACATTGGTCATGAAATCATTCAACTATATTCTTTGCGTTTATTAGACACGTCACTATATGAAATGAAAATATTAAATATACAAGATGAAGAAACAGTAGCGTATGCGAAATGGATTCCTATTACGGCATTCATTCAGAAAGAAAAAATATTATATCCAGATGGAGTTTTAAAATACATCCAAAAGAAAAAAGACGAAATCCTATAGGATCTCGTCTTTCTTTTCATATATTAACCAATATCTCCAAGACGTAATACGTCACGAGCAATCATAACTTCTTCGTCAGTTGGAATTACGATAATTTTTACTGGAGAGTGTGGGAAGCTGATGAATGCTTCTTCACCGAATACGTTATTACGTTTTGCATCGAAGTATACGCCCATGTACTCAAGGCCTTCTAATACACGCTCACGAATAATCGCACTATTTTCACCTACACCAGCTGTGAAGATGATTGCGTCTACACCTTTCATACGAGCAGTGTAAGAACCGATGTATTTGTGGATACGGCTTACGAATACATCAAGTGCTACTTTCGCACGGTGGTCGCCTTCTTCTTCTTTCGCAATGATGTCACGTAGGTCACTAGAGTAACCAGTAAGACCTAACATACCACTCTTCTTGTTTAATACGTTAACTACTTCTTCTACTGTTTGGCCTGTTTTTTCCATGATGTATGGAATTAACGCAGGGTCAAGGTTACCAGAACGTGTACCCATTGTTACACCAGCAAGTGGTGTGAAGCCCATAGAAGTATCGATAGATTTACCGCCTTCTACTGCTGCGATACTTGCACCGTTACCTAAGTGACAAGAAAGTAAGCTTAAGCTTTCAATTGGACGACCTAATAATTCAGCCGCACGCTCAGTTACATATTTATGAGAAGTTCCGTGGAAACCGTATTTACGGATGCCGAATTTTTCATAGTACTCATATGGTAAGCTGTATAGGAATGCAGATTCCGGCATTGTTTGGTGGAATGCTGTATCGAATACTGCTACTGCTGGTACGTTTGGTAATACTTCTTGGAATGCTTTAATACCAACAACGTTTGCTGGGTTATGAAGTGGTGCTAAATCGCTTAATTCTTCGATATCAGCTAACACTTCATCAGTAATTAAAACAGAGTCAGCAAATTTTTCGCCGCCGTGAACAACACGGTGACCGATACCGCCAATCTCATCTAGAGATTTAACGATTCCGTTTTCAGTTAACTTTTTAAGAAGCATATTAACTGCTACTGCGTGATCTGGAATGTTTGTAATTTCTTTTTGTTTTTCGCCATCTACAGTAATAGTGAAGATACTATCTTCTAAACCGATACGTTCTACTAAACCTTTTGTTAATACTGTTTCACTTGGCATTTCAAATAATTGGAATTTTAAGGAAGAGCTTCCTGCGTTAATCGCGATGATTTTTGACATCTAGTCTTTCGCCCCTTTTTCTCTTGGTAGTTGTGTGGATGTTTCCACAAACCGCTCGATTTTATCTGATCAAATTCACCAAATATGAAAACGTTTCATCATTAGCAAATTTTATACTCACGATTTTAATTTAAACATCGTCCGACATATATTTCAAGTGAAAAAATTGTAACACCAAGAAAAAATATATATTACAGATTTCAAAAAAATTCAGTTAAATCTTGTATATATTTAAAAATATGACATATTATATAAAACTGTACTACATGAATCACTAATGCTGTTACATATACCCAGCTTTATTTATGTGTTGCAAACCAAGTATTTAATTGATCCATAATGTCTTCCATCGCCTTCATGTTAGAGAATTTAGGCAACTCCACTAATAACGCCTGTTTTGGCATTGTTACATTAGCGCCTTTCTTTTGGAGAACAAATATACTTTTTGCATTTTTCTCGTTTTTAAACATGGAAACAGGAAGCTGTAATAACCCTTGAATAAAGCATGTTTCTTTAATAAATGCATGTAATTTTGGTGCCTGGTCACTTTCAAAAATGAAGTTTGGTACTAAGAAGAATAAGTAACCGCCCTCTTTCGTATGTTTCACACTTTGTTCAATAAATAAGTGATGGGCATACGACATTCCTTCATCTGCTTTTAATTTATATTCACTTGCACCGATTTCGTTTGGATAATAACCAACCGGTAAGTCTGAAACGACTGCATCAACTGGATCGATATAAAGTGGTGCTAGTCCATCTTGATGGAAGAATTCGATTGCATGCTTTTGTAAATTTGCATTTACTAAAGCAAGTTTAATTAGCACTTCATCCACTTCTACACCAAACCCACTCATTGTTAGTCCTTCTTTGGCGCTATTAAACACTGTAGTCATTAAATTACCTGTTCCAATTGCAGGATCTAAAACTGTGATCTCGTTTTGACCTTGCATAAATTTATGGAATAAGTAGCTCATGAACATTCCAACTGCATCAGGCGTCATTTCATGATTCGCTTGTACGCCTTCTTTCATTCCTTTTAAGATGGCTAACTGAAATGCTTTACGAATTTCTTCACCTTTATATGTTTCTTCATTAAACGTACTATATTCACGATTCAGCCTTTCAATTGCTGATTCGGATAATTCCTCTTGTAAAATCGCTCCCTCAAACAAGTTATCACCTGTTTCTACAAGCGCCTCTAAATATGTTACATCTAATTCTTTACGTAAAACTACCGCAGAAGAATCAAAAATAGAAAATAATGTTTCTACTGTCTGACTCACGTACATTCCTCCTTCTCTCTTTTACACATAACTTATATCATACCACAAAGTGATTTTTTCCAAAAAGAAAAAGCGACCTCCTGTAAAGAGCTCCCCTTTAGTTATATATGATATAACGTTTTTTCTCATATATCGATGCTGTTACAGAGCAATATATGAGAAAAAACGACCTCTTTATAAGAGGTCATTTTCATCACATTACTTCGCAGATTTAGCTGCTTCTAATGCTGCTTCATAGTTTGGATGGCTTGTACCTTCGCTTACGTATTCTGCGTAAACTACTTTGTCATTGCTATCTACTACGAATACTGCACGAGCAAGTAAACGAAGCTCTTTCATTACTAAGCCGTAAGCTTCACCGAATGAAAGGTCGCGGTGGTCAGAAAGTGTTACAACATTTTCTAAACCGTTTGCTGCACACCAGCGTTTTTGAGCGAATGGTAAATCAGCGCTAATTGTTAATACTTTCGCGTTTTCAATACCTGCTGCATCTTGGTTAAAACGACGAGTTTGTGCATCACACACACCTGTGTCGATTGAAGGTACAACACTAATTAATTTTACTTCACCTTTGTATGTTTCTAAACTTACTGGAGATAAGTCGTTTGCTAATACTTGGAAGTTTGGCGCTTGATCGCCAACTTTAACTTCTGTTCCAACTAAAGTCATTGGATTACCTTTAAAAGTTACGTTTGCCACTTGAAAATCCTCCCTTATTTAAACAAAATATGTACAATGTAAATGATAGTTTGTCCCTATCGATAATGCAAATAAAATCGCTTTATTTACAAAAAAATTAAAGAAGCTAACCTATTGATTAGCTTCTTTATTCGTTAAATTTGAAATTCAGGATCATCTTCTTTTCGTTTATCCATCATTTCTTTCACTTTATCAACAGCTTGTGGCGCTAATTCAATTATTTTATCGATGACGTGTGTTTGTTTATCTAAGTGCAATACTTTCACACCATCTCCATTTATAACAAGAAAGGCAACAGGATTAATAGAAACTCCTCCACCACTTCCCCCGCCAAATGGATGACGGCCTGAATGTTCTACTTTACCAAATTCACTTCCACCAGCAGCAAATCCGAAACTTACTTTCGAAACTGTAAGAATTACGCTTCCATCTGCCGCTTTAATTGGGTCACCAACAATTGTATTTACATCAGTCATTTGTTTTAAATGCTGCATTGCTGTTGTCATTAAACCTTGAATTGGATGGTCCATTCTATATCCCCCCTATGCTTGAACAGATTTTTCTGTCATACCAGATCTTTGTCTTCTCATAAATACGAGTAATTTGACGCCAGTTTTTATAGCGCGGAATATACGAAAAGATGCTGTTAACTCGCATCTTGATGCAAATCCTTTCCCTTGAAAAACTGGGGTAATTTCAAATTCTGGTACGTCGACAATATGCATATATTGTCCGACAACTCCAGCAGCCATACCTTTTGTCCCCCATGCATATCCAGTGACAATTCCAGTACTAGCTGCATCGCCTGCTCCAATTTGTGTATGCCATTTCCAACCATTGATTTTCACTCGTTTGAGAAAATCTTTAACAATAGTATGAACTTCTTGAAGCTTTTTTATCAGTTCACCAATGCTGTCAAGTTGCGCCATAATTTTATTATCGAGTCCGCCGTCCTCTTCAGCTTTTTCGATTTTCTGTCCTGTCTTTTTCTGCTGTTTTTCAATTCTTTCCAACACATCAAATGTATATCGAATCATCCATATTTTCACTTGAAGCAAACATTGCTTTTCCATTTCTGAATATAAAAATGTCACCTTAAGCTTTATTTTCGACAATAGTATAAACAAAATAAAAAGAAGAAGAATTATTATTCCAATTACGAGCCACTTCATACGTATCATCCTTTCACTCCGTACCCATTATCGACAAGTTTATTCATCGTTAAACAGAGTTTTATAAGATTGAATATAAAAATTTTTCTAAAAATAAAAAGGTATTTTGACAATTTATATCGAAATATATTATTTGAACATATCATCAGGGAACGGACTCTAATGATATGTAGCACGAAAAACAGAAAATTTAACTGCAGTGGAGGGATACATAATGGCAGATCGTCGCAATTTATTTTTCTTTTATGGTGATGACAAAGCAACGCTCGTTGAAAAAATGAAACCAATCTATCGTATTTTAGAAGAGAATGGATTTACCATATTAGATCATCCAAAAAATGCAAACGCTATCGTCAGTGTTGGAGATGATGCAACCTTCTTACAAGCCGTTCGTAAAACTGGTTTTAGAGAAGATTGCTTATACGCAGGGATTTCTACGAAAGATGAAATTTCTTTCTACTGCGATTTCCATATTGATCACGTTGATACAGCCCTTCAAGAAATTACAAAAAATGAAATTGAAGTGCGAAAATATCCAACAATTCAGGTAGATGTAGATGGCAGTACATCTTTCCATTGTTTAAATGAGTTCTCATTACGTTCTAGCATTATTAAAACATTCGTTGTAGATGTTCATGTTGATGATTTATATTTCGAAACATTTAGAGGTGACGGTTTAGTAGTTTCTACCCCAACAGGAAGTACTGCTTACAATAAATCATTGCATGGTGCAGTTGTTGACCCGCTTATCCCATGTTTCCAAGTAAGCGAACTAGCATCTTTAAACAACAACACTTACCGTACGCTCGGTTCACCTTTCATTTTAAATCACGAACGTACATTAACTTTAAAACTAAGACCAGACGGTAACGATTATCCTGTTATCGGCATGGATAACGAAGCGCTTAGCATTAAACAAGTGGAAAAAGCTGTTGTACGCTTAAGCGATAAACAAATTAAAACAGTTAAATTAAAAAACAATTCTTTCTGGGAAAAAGTACAGAGAACGTTTTTATAAGATTAAAATAACCGCAGAATTATGAAATTCCATAATTCTGCGGTTATTTATTTCCCCCGATTGACGCGAACAATACTCTCTTACTATCCGGCCGTTATTCTTGTCAGTTTTTGTCGGTAATTCGATATATTCCGAAAACCGCTCATATATTTTTACGCATCTTTTCTATAGACAACTTGGCCATCTATTACGGTCATTTCTGCTTGTACTTCTTTTATTTCTTCTGCCTCAATTTCAAAAATATTGCGGTCTAATATTGTAAAGTCTGCTTCATATCCTTTTGTAATTTGCCCTCGCTTCGCTTCTTTTCCAATTGCATAGGCACTTCCTGTTGTAAATAAAGAAACAGCCTCATAAACCGTTAATCTTTCCTCAGGCATATAGCATATACCGTCAATAAAACTTCTACGTGTAACAGCGCTATATATGCCTAGAAACGGATTTACTTGTTCAATGGGAGCATCTGAGCCACCGTTGCAGTGTAATCCTGCTTCCAGTAACGTCTTCCAAGCGTACGCATAACGAAGACGGTGCTCGCCTAGTTTTTCAATGACTGACGGAAAATCTGATGAAAGAAAGACTGGCTGTATATCGATAATGGCTTGCAAGTTTTTCATTCTTTCAATCAACTCTTCACGAGCAAGCTGACAATGAATGATGCGGTCACGTAACCCTTCTGCTGGTGGATATAATTCGAGTGCATCAATGACATATTCAAGCGATAAGTCACCGATAGTATGAATCGCAACTGGCATATGTAAATATCGTGCTTTCTTTACTAATTCCGCAAGTTCTTCACGTGAGAAAATCGCAACTCCATTTGTTTCCTTCGCATCTTCATACGGTTCACTTAATAATGCTGTTCTTCCGCCAAAAGAACCGTCAGAGAAAATTTTCATTGCCCCAAATTCAATATAATGTTCATTTTCATATTCTTTTCGTTCATGTGCTACTTCATGGTGAACGAGCAAATGGGCTTTAAATGGCATTTCTTTTATAACGTGAGAAAACGCATTATATGTTTTTCTAAAACCACCATAATAATTTAAATCTTCCGTATGCCCGCCAACAAGTCCGTATTTCCAGCAATCTTTAATCGCTGTTTGCAGAGCTCTTTGTAAATAAGCTTCATCAATTTCTGGCTGAACATGTTTAATTAATTCTTGCCCTTGTTCATATAAAAGCCCTGTTAACTTATTTGATGAATCCCTACCAATTTTCCCGCCTTTTGGATCTTCTGTCGCTTCTGTTATATTCGCTTCTTGCAGTATGTATGCATTCACCCATGTAACGTGACGACAAACTCTCTTTAGTAAAATGGGATGTTCTTTCGAAATTTCATCTAAATCACGCACGTGAACATCTTTTGTATCTGTAAAGTTATTTTCATTCCATCCTTCTCCAATAATCCAAGAGCCCTTTGGAGCTTCTTCCACTCGCTTCTGAACAAGAGTAAGCACTTCGCCATAAGATGTGCAATTTGATAAATCTAAACGAAGCAATCTCTCCCCATGCCCAATAAGGTGCATGTGGCTATCAACGAGACCTGGAATCATCGTTTTGCCTTTTAAATCGTGCAATGTAACCGCGGCATATTGGTTTTCTAACTCTTCTTTACTTCCAACATCAACGATCGTACCGTTTTCAATGTAAACAGCGTCCACTTTTTCATTTTCTTCTCTCACTGTGTAAATGGTGCCGCCATACCAAATTTCTCCCATATATCCCATCTCCTTTATTTTTTATTGTATAAAAAAAAGCACCATTTCAAAACATGGTGCTTTTCTAAAAATTACTTTTGTTCAGTAGTAGATGTTGTAACTTGCCATTCAATATTAAATTTATCTTTTACTTGTCCGTATGCTGGGCTCCAGAATGTTTCTTGAAGTGGCATGATAACTTCTCCACCTTCTTGTAACTTATCGAATACTTCTTTTGCTTTTTCTGCATTACTAATTTGAATTGCGATTGTTACTTGAGATCCGATTGCATGCCCTTGACCTGGGAATGTATCAGAAATCATAAGATCCGTATTACCAACTTTTAAAGTAGCGTGTAAAACGCGCTCTTTCGCTTCAGCTGGAATCGGGTATTCTGGATTTTCAGGCATGTCACCAAAAGTTTGCATAACTTCTACTTTTGCATCTAAAGCCTCTTTATAAAACTGTACAGCTTCTTGCCCACTACCATCTAAAACTAAGTACGGATTAATACCTAAAATCATACGGACACCTCTTTTTTAAATTTATAAAACCGAACTTTTGTTCGTTTTCATTTTATCATTGTTTTACATTTCATTCAACTATTTACTTCACTGTTTTCAAAATTATTTTGACGGAATCTCCATCTCTTGTTTTCTAAGTTCAATACGGCGAATTTTTCCAGAAATCGTTTTTGGTAGTTCATCTACAAATTCAATTTTGCGAGGGTATTTATATGGTGCAGTGAGTTCTTTGACGTGTTGTTGGAGTGTTGGAATTAATGTTTCTTCGTTCTTTTCTATATTCTCTCTTAATACGATAAATGCCTTCACGACACTTCCACGAATTTCATCAGGACTTGCGACAACTGCACATTCTCTTACGTAAGGATGTTTTACAAGTGCATCCTCTACTTCAAACGGCCCGATTGTATAACCAGAGCTAATAATGATATCATCGCCGCGCCCTTCAAACCAGAAGTAGCCGTCTTCATCTTTCTTCGCTTTATCACCTGTAATATAATAATCACCGCGGAATTGCATCGCTGTACGCTCATCGTCTTTGTAATATTGTTTAAAGAGGGCCGGCGTTTCAATGTGAACTGCAATATCACCAACTTCGCCTACTTTAACTGGGGTACCTTCCTCATTTACGATATCGACGTGGTTACCTGGCGTTGGTTTCCCCATTGATCCTGGTCTAATATCCATCCCTTTCATTACACCAACAAGTAATGTATTTTCCGTTTGCCCATAGCCGTCTCTCACTGTAATATGAAAGTGCTTTTTGAACGTTTCAATGACTTCTCTATTTAACGGCTCACCTGCCGATACAGCGCTATGTAATGCCTCTAAATTGTACTGGCTTAAATCTTCTACCTTTGCCATTAATCTATACTCAGTCGGTGTACAACAAAGTACATTCACCTTATTATCGTCTAATAAGTTTAGGTACGTTTTCGGTTCAAACTTACCGTGATATACAAACCCTGTTGCCCCTGATCCTAAAGTTGCTAAAAACGGGCTCCAAATCCACTTTTGCCAGCCTGGACTAGCTGTTGCCCATACAATATCATTCTCTTCAATTCCGAGCCAATTTGGAGCGCTCGTACGTAAATGAGCGTATGCCCACGCATGTGTATGAACGACACCTTTTGGATTTCCTGTCGTTCCTGACGTGTAAGATAAAAAGACCATATCTTCTTTATCTGTCTTAGCCATTTCTAACATGTCACTCTCTGTTTCTAACGCTGTTTTTAAATTAACCCATCCATCTACTGACTGCTCGCTCAGGACAAATTTTCGAAGAGATTCCATCGCTTCTATATCATCAAACTGCCTAATATACGGCTCATAGCTTACTATTGCTTTTACTTCTCCATGTCCAATTCGATATTCTATATCTTTTTTACGTAACATTTCCGAGCTTGGAATTACGACAAATCCTGCTTTAATAGCAGCAATATACGTCATGTACGCTTCAATTAAACGCGGCATCATAATGAGAAGCTTGTCCCCTTTTTGCAAACCACTTTTTATAAAAGCGTTTCCAATTTTATTCGCACCTTGCATTAATTCAGCGTATGTAACTTCCCTTCGATTCCCTTTATCATCTTGCCAAATTAAAGCTAACTTCCCTTTATCACCTGTATATTTCTCTATTTCAGAAACTAAATTATAAGACGGTGGCGCCAACAATTCTTCTCGCTTCATAAAATATCCTCCCTTTTCTTTATGCCTCCTTTATATAATAAAGAATTTTCTGTTAATTTTGAACCCTCTTCTTTTGACAAATTTTTCAGTTCTGTCGAATTAGTAAACGAAATTACATCGACTTACCGACAAATAGCGACACAACACAAAAAAAGAAAGAGCGGGAGAACCCGCTCTTTCTAAGCCATCATATGGGATTATTTTTGGAAACCGCCTAATTGTTGCTCAGCTAGTGAAACTAGACGTTTAGTGATTTCACCACCAACAGAACCGTTAGCGCGAGCTGTTGCATCAGCTCCAAGTTGAACACCAAACTCTTGAGCGATTTCGTATTTCATTTGGTCTAATGCTGATTCTGCACCAGGAACCGCTAATTTATTTGTGCTACGTGACATGTTATATCACCTCCTTGTGAGTATAGAGTGTGATAAATAACATGACTTCATACACGTTTTAGATATGGTAATTTATGGTTTTAGAAAAGTTCTTCAAATTTTTCTTCTTCCGCCACTACTTCTACCGTTTGTAATACCATTGTTTCTTTGTTCGCTACAGCTTCATCGATTAATGGTGTGAAATCATATTTCGCTTCAAAACGATTTGCTTTTTCACGCTTCGGCTTCGTCGCTGGGCTTGCTGGTGTGAATACTGTACAGCAATCTTCGTACGGACGAATTGAAATATCATACGTGCCAATTTCTTCCGCGATTTTAATAATTTCTAATTTATCCATCGTAATAAGTGGACGAATAACTGGGTAGTTTGTTACTTCATTAATCGTATGCATACTATCTAACGTTTGGCTTGCTACTTGTCCAAGACTTTCACCAGTCGTAATTGCAAGTGCGTTACGCTCCTCAGCAATACGTTCTGTAATACGCATCATCATACGGCGCATAACCGTCATTGAATAGCTAGATGGGATTTCTTTATTAATCGTTTTTTGCACTTCTGTAAACGGAACAAGGTGAAGCGTTACTCGTTTACAATACTTCGTTAACTCTTGCGCTAAATCGATTACTTTTTGTTTTGCACGCTCACTTGTGAAAGGTGGACTATGGAAGTGAACTGCTTCCACAGATACGCCGCGTTTCATCGTTAAGTAAGCTGCTACTGGGCTATCAATACCACCAGAAAGAAGTACCATTACTTTTCCGCCAACGCCAACTGGTAAACCGCCAGCTCCCATACGCTCATCGCACATGATATAGCTATAGCCACTGCGGATCTCTACACGTACATTTACATCTGGATTATGAACATCTACTGTAATATCTTCTGTATTTTCTAGAATGTGTCCGCCAATCTCAGGTAATAATTCCATCGTTCTCATTGGGAAATGCTTATAAGAACGGTGTACAGTAATTTTAAATGTTTTCACATCACCTTTTACTTGTAAGAAAGCTGCTAATGCACCTTCTTTAATGTCTTCTAATTCTGATGGTACTTTCATCGCTAAGTTAAACTTATGAATACCAAATACATCCTTCAATCTTTCAGAGACTGCTTCATGATCTTCACCATTTAACTGGATGTACATACGATCATGTGTTGCATCGATTTTAATATTTGGGAATTTTTTCAGTTTGAACTTCACGTTATCTTTTAATGTGCTTACAAACTTAGAACGGTTCTTACCTTTTGTCGTCATTTCTCCGTAACGCACTAAAATATATTCATATTTCAACATAATTTCTTTACCTCATCACTTCATATAATTTTGGCATCGTCTCTTTTACAATACCTTCAAATCGTTTTACTTCTTCCATTGTGTTTTCTGGTGCCAAACTAATACGAATAGCGCTTGTAGCTGCTGCATGCGGCACTCCCATTGACACTAACACTCTGCTCACTTCATTTGCTTTTGAAGAACAAGCAGATCTCGTTGACACATATACACCGTGTTCTTCTAAAGCATGAACGACTACTTCTGGTTTTAAACCAACAAATGATACATTTAAAATGTGCGGTGCTGCATATGCAAGCGACGTGTTAATCGTTACATCTTCCATCTCTTTAAAGAAACGAACAAGCTCTGCTTGTAAACTTTGCAAATGAGCTACCTTTTCTTTCACTTGTTCCATTGTCATGCGAAGTGCTTTCACCATCGCTACAATGCCAGGTAAATTCTCTGTACCAGAGCGATACTTAAGCTCTTGTTGACCACCTGATAAAATCGGATCTAATCTTACGCCATCGCGTACATAAAGAAGACCCGTTCCTTTTACACTGTGGAATTTATGTCCAGATATTGAGCAAAGATCAATATGAGAAGCATATAAATCAAGCGGTACTTTCCCTATCCCTTGTACATGATCTACATGGAATCTTATTTTCGGATGATTCGATAATAACGTTCCAATTTCAGCAACGGGCTGAATTGCTCCAGTTTCGTTGTTCACATGAATAATTGACACAAGAATCGTATCTTCACGAAGTGCTCGTTTCACATCTTCTACCGACACAACACCATGCTCGTTAACCGGTAAATATGTTACATCAAACCCGAGTTCTTCTAATTGCTTATATGCCTCAAACACAGACGCGTGTTCAATATTTGTTGTAATGATATGTTTGCCGCGCGAACGATTCCTCATCGCTATCCCTTTAATCGCAAGGTTATTCCCTTCCGTTCCACCTGATGTGAAAATAATTTCAGAAGGTTTAACACGAAGAAGCTGCGCTGCAATCGTTCTTGATTGTGTTAATAGACGCTCTGCCTCTCCTCCAAGCGAATGAATAGAAGAAGGATTACCAAAATATTTCCCAGCAACCGTCACGTACGATTGAAGAGCTTCTGGATATGGCTTCGTCGTCGCACTATTATCAAAATAGATCATCGTTCTTCCCCTTTCAGCGCTATCACATCGTATAATCATATCATAAATACGTGTCATTACGCTAAGACTACGCAAAGGTTCCATTTTATCTCGATTGGTGAAGGCTAATAATTGGCGAGGATGCCCTCCTATTACAGTTTCACTTTATCCCGCGTTAACGGGCAATAAGACTCTCACCTCAAAATCCAGTTAGAGCAAAGAAGTTAGATGGGAGATTAACTGCCCGTAAATGCCCGATTGGTGAAGGCTAGTAATCAGTGGGGATGAATCCTCCAACTGATTACAGTTTCACTTTATTTTGAAACGAATAACCTTGCTGTATTCCGCTATTCATTATAGCAACATCGCCTGCAAAATTACACAAAAAAACAAACCCTTTTATGAAAGGGTTTGTTCATTGTCTACATATTCAGCTATTTTTTGAACAACGCCAGGTTCAAGTTGCTCTAATACTGAAGCCGCTTGTTCTAAAGCTGCATCGTATTGGTATTCACGGAATAATTTCTCAGCATAATTTAAACTTTCTGCTAAGTTTTCATCATGACTACGGTAACGGTTACCGTACTGAATTAATTTTTCCACTAAATATGCTTGTCCAATTAACTCTTCTGTCATTTCAGCTACACCGTTCACAGTTGTGTATGCTTCTTCTAAACTGCTATTTACAGCGTTCATATTTAACGGCTTCACTTCTAATTGTTCATATACAGCTTGCATTGCCATTTGCCCTCTTTTTAAATCTTCCATAATACTCTCTGGAAGACCTGGCAAATTCGACTTTTGCATAAAGCGTTTCGTTTCGAAAATAGTGTTTCGCATTTCTTGTAACTTCTCACGTGCTTCAAATTCTTCTTTGCGCATCGCTTGCAGCATTTCTTTATATTCTGCATGAAGTACTTTTAACGTTTCACATTGCTCATAAACCTCTTCTAGTTCCTCACGAATAATAGAGAAGGCAATATCTTGTTCTGCAACGCGTAATTGTAGCATTTCAAAACGTTTCGTTAAAATGTGCATTTGCTTTTCAATTACTTTTTGAGACTCAATGTCTTTATCTTGTAACTGATAGCTTTGTTTCACAAGTTGTGTTTCTGTTTTCGTTTCAATCGTTTCGATACGCATTTCTTCTAAGTCATCGTAAACAGAAAGTGTTTTTTGCTCCACATAATGTCTCGCATGTACTTCTTGTTCCAATTGATCGTAGAAGCCATCTAAACGTGTTTTTAAATTTTCTACTTTTTCAGCCGCTTCTGTTATATGAAGCTCCTGTATATCCATTAAACATGTTTGTAGTTGTTTCGTCATATCGCGAACTTCTTTAGGGACTTCCAAATAATCTAATACATAACCTTGTCTTACCATATCATTATGTCCGTGTAATAAATCTTCCAGCTGAACTGGTAACGTCGCTTGACACTCTACCAATAAATCTGGAATTTGGTGAATAATGATTTCTAAATCTGCTAAACCTTCTTCCAAACTAATAACAATTTCTCTCGCTTTTAAATAGTCGCCATTGTTTGTTGCTTCTTCAAAGGTTTTAAATTTCTCAGATTCAGCGTCTAGCATCTCTTCGATTTTCTGCTCTGCTGCTCCATACATATGTCTATGAGCAAGAACACTCTTTTTCATACTACGATATGTATCACGTAACCCTTCAATTTCCGAGCTATTTTTCTCATGGCTTTCTAACAATTGCTGTAATTCATTTAAAATGTCAGTAATACGATTATCAGCGTCATCTAAACCACTTATGGATTCGTTCATCGCATGCTTTGCTTTTCGGAAGGAGAATTGCGAGGCGAATTTTCGCGCTTGCGCTAAATCTTTGTCAGCTTTCGGAAGGGTTGTTGATACAATTTCATCCCATTCTTCACGCCATTTACCAAATAGTTCTTCTGTTTGACCCGTCATGTTTAAATCTTTTACCCGTTTTAGTTCATCTGCCACAGGTTTATCTTTTATCTCTTGTTTCCACTGCTCCAGTGCTTCAATATCTTTATATGAACGATTTCTTATCACAAGCTCTATCATGAGCAGCACTAGAATAGAGCTTACTACAATGATAACGATCGTCAGGATAGAATCCATGCAAAAAAGCCTCCTAGTTATATCTCTTTTTTTGTCCGTTCCGTTTATGAAATGGAAGGCATTATGTATAAAAAGGGAATTCCCCTATATTTAACAACTAACAATGTACTAATCATACCATGTAATGGTTTGTTTTTGACCTAGTTTTTTTTAAAATTTCATGTTTCTTTCAATGTGATTGTAATCTTTCTCAATATTCCGCCTACCTCACTACCTATCCTCAAATAATTGTAATAACAAACAATCTTTCGTATGGGATACGAAATAAATTTTCCGCATGAGTGGTGGTTCAACAGAAATTACATGTACATTTCCTTGCCTTACAGACTGCTCTACTGCCCTTTCTGGAAGTAACGTGATACCAAGGCCAGCTTTTACCATTGCAAGCATCGGTTCTGCGTAAGATGTTTCCACAGCTATAGTTGGTTTTACACCTATTTCATGAAACATGTTCATAATCATTTTCCTTACATCACATATTTCTGGATATACAATTAATTTTTCATTGTGCAGCTCTTCTATTTGAATGACTATCTTCTCTTTGTACGGATGATTATTTGAAACGGCACAAACAATTTTCTCTTGTTGCACTTCTTTTATATACGTAGCACCTTCTACTACTGAATCGATGAACATCGCGTCAATCTCCCGCGCTTTAAATAAATCTCTTAATACTTCCGTATGCCCGATTTGCCATTCCACTTCGAACTCATCACCTAATATATTTTTACATTCTGATATGTAATGCTCCGCTAAACTCGGTAGTATACCAATTGAAAACTTCCGGTTCCCTTGATACCCCCTCATTTCTGTTTTCACTTCATTTATTTGCTCCAAAATCGGTAACATTCTTTTTATAAATAACTCTCCTGCCTCCGTTAACTCTACTCCTTGCGCAGAACGTTTAAGTAAAGTAACCTCTAAATCCACTTCTAACTTTTGAATTTGTTTACTAAGCGCTGGTTGTGATATATGTAAAATCTTACTTGCCTTTGATAAACTTCGCGTATGCTTCACTTCAATAAACGATCGTACTGCCTCCAAATCCATCGTACACACCTCTAACAAAAAGTTATAACCGTTATAAGAAATCGATATTTCCTCCTATAAACAATTACTCTTTATACTTATTTCATCAACTTACTATAACGAAATGTAAAGGGGAAAGATACTCTTGAACAAAAAACAAATGCTAATCGGATCCTTTCTATGCTTACTCGCCGTCACTGCCTGGGGATTTATGTTTCCTGTAATGGCAAATGCTCTGCAATTTATCGATCCATTCTTCTTCACAACGATTCGCTATGGATCAGCAGCTATTATTTTTCTTATTTTGCTATTAATTACTGAAGGAAAGACTTCACTCCGCTTAGAAAAAAGAACACTTTCTCTATTCTTTTACGGGACAGTCGGTTTCGCCGGGTATGGTTTTCTCGTTTTCTACGGACAACAACTTGCCGGACCTTCCGGAGCAATCCATGCAGCTATGATTCAATCCCTTATGCCACTGATTGCCTTATCACTGCAATGGATAACGAAAAATCGCCGCCCACAAAACTATACATTCCTTTGTATGTTCGTTGCATTACTTGGTGTTATGCTTGTCATTTCAAAAGGAAATATTGAATTACTATTTGGAGCTGCAAGCCACTTATCAACAAATATATTGATGCTATGCGGCGTTACTTGCTGGGTCATTTATACAAACGGGGGTGCTCGTTTTCAATCTTGGTCACCACTTAGGTACACGACATTAACTTGTTTATTTGGCTCCATTTCACTCATCGTTATTGTTACTTTCTTAACGTACACAAATATAGTTACTATGCCGTCACTGCGTACAGTTGTGAGCGTTCGTTTTGAGCTCTTTTATATGTCGATTATCGCAGGCGTTATCGCTGTATTTTGCTGGAATATGGGAAATCGCTATATTTCATCTATTAACGGCATATTATTTATGAATTTAGTTCCTATCCTTGCACTGATCGGTTCTATCTTTCGAGGTTATACAGTCGATAAAATTGAAATCGCTGGAGCTGCATTAACAATTATCGCGCTATTATGTAACAATTTATGGCAAAGAAAAGTAAACATAAAAATCCCCACCTCAGTTCGTTAGGTGGGGATTCTTCACATATGAACAGCTCTTGGCCATTCACGGTACATATTTGCCTTACATAATGCTTGTTCCATCCATTGCTCAATCTCTTTCGTGTACATTTCTATGAAAAATGTCTCAGACGGGAAAGAATGCAGTACTTCTGATATATATTGTGGATATAAAAACGGCATATTTATCATACCTTTTAATTGCGTCATAAACATTGTAAATGATACTTTCTGAAATTCTTGTTTCATTTGTCCTTGTCTAATCATTTGTTCTATATAATATCTTTCTTTAGAAAAATAAACGGTCATCACTTCACGAATTAATGTCGTATCAAGCGAAAGCTCTCGGTAGAAGAAACGTGTTAGTTCTCTATTTTCAAATTGATATCGTAAAATCCCGCGCACCATTTGCACCATCACATCTTTAGCCGACAAATACTCTCTCTGTTCAAACGACATTTCAATCACATGAATATATCCTTCTAAAAAATCAGTAATAAGCTGTTCTAATAAACCTTGCTTCCCAGCAAAATAATATGAAATATTCGCTACATTCACATCCGCTCGCTTTGCAATGTCTCGCACCGACGTTCCATCATACCCTTTCGTATTAAACAACGATATTGCCGCATCAATTACTTTTTGTTTCGTCTGCTTCATGCGCTCACTTCCCCTCACTGAACAGCTATAGTTTAAATTTCTTGACTTTTAAGACAAATTCCTTTAATTTTCTATCGACAAAGTCATGTGAAATACATCGTATTTTGCTAATATTTTACACATCTCGATAAAAAAGGAGCTGTTTCCATGTTTACTAAAGAAAGTTATGCAGGGTCTCGCGTGCAGCAATATGAGACAGTAATTAAACAACTGGATGCGTTATTAACTGGCGAATCAAACGTAGTCGCAAACTTATCAAATGCGTCCGCATTATTAAACCAATTTTTAGATCGCGTTAATTGGGTTGGCTTTTACGTAACAGAAGGAACTCAGCTTGTCCTTGGACCGTTCCAAGGAATGCCTGCTTGCGTACGCATTCCATTTGGACGAGGCGTTTGCGGCGTAGCAGCTGAAACGAAAACAACACAGCTTGTAGCAGACGTTCACCAATTCCCAGGTCACATCGCTTGCGATAGTGCTTCTAATTCAGAAATCGTTGTACCAATTGTGAAAGAAGGAGCTGTCATTGGTGTACTTGACATTGATAGTCCTGAAAAGAATCGTTTTGATGAAGTAGATCAGCGCTATTTAGAAAAGTTTGTGGAAACACTCCTAAAACATATGTAAAAAGAAAAGAGCGAGTTATCGATTTAGTACGCCCTGTACAAAACCGATAGCTCACTCTTTTTTCATTGATTTACAGTAGATATTTTCTTTAATGCCTGCTCTAAATCAGAAACGATATCCTCCCACGATTCTAAACCGACTGATAAGCGTATTAAATTATCGAAAATGCCCATTTCTTTTCTTAGTTCAGCTGGAATCGCAGCGTGCGTCATCGTTGCTGGATGCTGAATTAACGTTTCTGTATCTCCTAAACTCACCGCAATTGTAATAAAGTGAAGATCATTAATAAGCGCTTGCGTCTCTTCTTTTCCGCCTTTTACTGAAAAAGAAATAACACCGCCCCCGCGTTTCATTTGACGAGATGCTAACTCTCCTTCTGGATACCAAACATCTTCTACCGCATCATGTTTTCTTAAGAACGATACAATTTTTTCTGCATTATCACAATGACGATCCATTCTTACTGCTAACGTCTTTAACCCGCGTAATAATAACCACGCATCAAACGGCGCCATAATACCGCCGATATCCTTTCGCATCGGGCGAATCTTTTCGGCTAACGCTTTCGTTTTACAAATTGTTACCCCCGCTACAACGTCACCGTGACCACCAATATATTTTGTCGCACTATGCACAACAGCGTCACAGCCAAGCTCAAGCGGTCTTTGTAAATAAGGTGAACAAAATGTATTATCAACAATAACAAGTAAACCATTTTGCTTCGCAACCTGAATAACTTGTTTTAAATCGATTAATTTCATTGTTGGATTAATCGGTGTTTCAACGAAAATAAGCTTTGTATTTGGACGAATTTTATTTTCAATATCAACCTCTGTCTCCATCTCACAAAACGAATGCGTAATCATAAATTTTTCTTCTAACACTTCTAAAAAACCGTACGTACACCCATATAATCCATTTGAACAAATAATATGATCTCCAGCCTTTAAAAAACCGATTAAAGTTGCTGAAATAGCTGCCATACCAGATCCGAAGGCAAGTGCTTCTTCTCCTCCTTCTAACACCGCCATACGTTCTTCAAATAATTTCACAGTCGGATTTCCAAGCCTTGAGTAAATATAAGATGGATCCACTCCCGCAAAACTCGCCTCTCCTTGCTGCGCAGTCTCAAATGTAAATGTAGAAGTTTGAAATAAAGGTGGTGTTAAACTTCCTTTATGTTCCTCAGGTGTATAACCGTGATGAATTAACGCTGTCTCCATATGCTTCTTTTTCATAAAAACATCCCCCTTATGTTTTTATTGCCGCATATTCATCCATAAAAATTTGATGAACGTTTTCCCTCATTTTATGTAAGCGTTTTATTTGTGTTTCTATCTCTTCTTCTATATTGTTTTAAATTCCTTCTTATATTAATTTCCAAAATTTTTATGCATAAAACAAAAACGTACTCGCTTGACGAAACTCTGGGTAAAAGATATAATAGCGTTTGTGTAAAATAAAAAGGCAGCCTTGTAATGTGAGTTTATCGTTTGTATTTTGTTCCTCTACGGAGGTGTATCTCGTAACTCCCTGCTGCTGGAGCGAAGGTACATGAAAACAAAATGCCCGTAAATATCGATTACGTCTGTTTTTATTTTACGTAAATAAAAACATTTTTAAAGGAGGAGTCAACTATGGCTCGTTATACAGGTCCAGCTTGGAAACTGTCTCGTCGTCTTGGAATCTCTCTAAGCGGCACAGGAAAAGAATTAGAAAAACGCCCTTACGCACCAGGTCCTCACGGTCCTAACCAACGTAAGAAACTTTCAGAATACGGTTTACAATTACAAGAGAAACAAAAACTTCGTCACATGTACGGCATGACTGAGCGTCAATTCCGTCGCACATTTGACCAAGCAGGTAAAATGCCTGGTAAGCACGGCGAAAACTTCATGATCCTTCTTGAAGCTCGTCTTGACAACTTAGTTTACCGTATGGGCTTAGCTCGCACTCGTCGTGCAGCTCGCCAATTAGTAAACCACGGTCACATCATGGTTGATGGCGCTCGCGTAGATATCCCATCTTACCGTGTAAAACCTGGTCAAACTATCAGCGTTCGCGAAAAATCTAACAGCCTTGTTGTTGTTAAAGAAGCGATCGAAGTTAACAACTTCGTACCAGAATACTTAACTTTCGATGCTGACAAATTAGAAGCTACTTACACTCGTCACGCTGAGCGTTCTGAGTTACCAGCTGAAATCAACGAAGCATTAATCGTAGAGTTCTACTCTCGTTAATCTCGGTACTCTGCAAAGAGTATTATTAAAAGCCTTAGGAACCTTGTTTATCAAGGGGCCTGGGCTTTTTTTATTGAATATAGCCGATTATATGTATAAAAACAAAACAATGTAACAAAATAAAACTTAACCCTCTCTCTAGAATTTCATCCATTTTTTATCCACATTAATAAAAACCTCCCCCCTTCTTCTAACACTAAAAAAACACTACATTCTACCCCACAACTCATTTTTCTTTGCTGTACTCTCCTTTTGTTAACATGATTTTTACAACGTATTTATTTGTACATAATCTATACCTTCCCTTTTTCTATTTACATTCAACTTAAAAACCTCTTCATCACCCGAGCATCTGAATAAGATTAAAAAAACTTAATGAACAATTATCTCTTTAACTGCCGAATTATTAGAATATTCCATTTACAATCCCTTCCTTAAATTGGTATTATTTTCTTGTAAGAGGAGGGAAAGTTCATGTCTTTAAATATGTATCTCGGTGAAGTACAAGCTCAAACAGAAAGTATGAACTCTTTCTGTACCACTACTATTCAAGGTATGGAACAAATTATTCATTCTATTGACGCTTTTGCATTGGATACTGTTCTACAAGGACAAACATATAGCAGTGCAAAAGCATATTTCTTACAAACCTTTCGTCCCTTAGCACAAGGAATCATTTACTTATGCGAAGAATTAATCCGTCAGAATAATGCATTTCCAAATCAATTTCAATCACAAGTCGCTTCCACAGATGTAATCGAACAAGAGATATTAGAACAAATTCGAGAAATTGACCGAATGATAGCAAGTACGGAAGCAATCAATCAAGCTATGCCTATCTCGGGCATGGACGCTATAGTAAATCTATTTGCTGACATGAGGCGTAAACTTCAAGAAAAGCTAGAGCACCTATATGAATTTAATCAAACATCTAGTGATAACTATAATACAGCGATTCAATTAGCCGCTAGTATCACGACAGGTTTAGCTGAAGTACAAAGCGGAAAAGGTTTTAGTCCCGTCAGTGGTACATTTAGTACACAAGGGTTGAATATGGAATGGATAACCTCTATTCAAAAAATTGCAGAGGAAAGAGTCCAAGAAACCGAAATAAAAAAAGAAATTGAAGAAAAAATGGCTTTGCAGGAACAAGAAGCTAATAGACCGTGGTACCAAAAAACAGCTATTGGCGCTTGGGAATTCTTCCAAGGAATTTGTAATTCAGCTGCTGAAAACTTTACAGGCGTGGAATTACCAATGAGCAATGAATTAGAAAACAAAACAACCTTTCAAGCCGGAAATCTTGTGGGTAATTTTGTATCAGGGGTAGGATCTATTTTTGAAATTTTGGGCGGTATAGCTATTGTAACAGGATCAAATGTTGGAACCGTATTGTTAGAAGGAGTAACTTTCGGGGCAGCATCACCAATTGTTATCCCAGCTGATTTAGCTCTTACAACCGCTGGAGCAGGTGTTGCTACACATGGTACATTTGTATGGTATAATACCGTTCAAAATAGTATCGATACTTTGCAAAGGTTTCAATATTCTTTTGGTAAGTCTGGCGAAAGAGTTACGCAGACAGTAAAACCTAACTACAAAGACTATGTAAAAGCAGAGAAAGGACAAAGACCGCCAAATTTTACTCCTAAAGGAGCTAAGAGAGGTGGAGCTTTCAACGAAGCTAAGAGAGCAAGCGGTATTCCTGTTAATGAACAGCCAACTAAGGTGACACCAGCTGTAGATAAAAGAGGGAACCCTATTCTTGGAAGAGACTATCATTTCAAAGATGGTAAGATTATAAGAGAGCATTCAGGCGGTCATACTTATCCAGATGATCCATCTCAAAATAGAGGATCACATTTCAATGATGTACATGGGAATCATTATGACTATTAAAATTGAGGTGGTAAAATGAAGTGTTGGAATGAAGTAGAAGAAGATGCATTCTCATACTACAAATGGTTTAGTAAGGATGAAGCAATCAAAAGAGTCGGTAATTTACCAAATTTAAGTTTATTCAGTGTTAATGGCTCCATGTTATTTAGCTCAGATGAAAAAAAACAATTCAAAGAAGTATGTGGCACTGAAATCAAGCAAGTATTTATGAAACATGATTTGACTAATGTCTACAAATTCTACTTGCTTGCAGCTATTGAAATCAAAGACAAAAACTCTAAAATTGAAAAATACCGAAAGGTATGGAAAGCTCTTCAAACCAAATGGAAACTTGAGGGATTTAATAAGGGTCCAGAAGTTGAAATGGAAGTTGGAGGAACAACTTTCTACTCAAGTATTGCAGAGTTTTGTCTTGAGAAGCTTCCAGATGCCATTGAAATAGTTTCTAGTAATCCTAAAAGATTTACAATCATTGCAAGTAAAAATAATGATATAATTGCGGAAGAAAATGTTAGAAAAATCTTCAAAAAAGCATTTAATGAATATAACAAATGGAAAGATGAAATAGATTATTTTAACCTTTCCATTCATCTCTGCCCAAAAGATGATATAGTTTTTAGATGGGGAGATTCATTAGAGGAAGCGGAAATAGCTGCTATATTTAAAGGAGATATACTTACACTTTTAAATAGCTAACTGCAAAATCTTGCTAAAAATAACTATATTTCAATTAACCATCATAATATTTTAATAGAATTAAACTAAGAAAAATCCGACTCACAAAAGGTGGATTTCTTCATGTATCTAACATGTATACTGCTTTATTTGATCTAATATAAAAAATTAGGGAGGAGTAATTTTTGGCGTATTCTTTACAACCTGAAATACAAGCCAGCCTTACAAAAATTGATTTTATTCAGAGATATAAAGCATTATCAAAACAATTTCCAGATAGAGAAAACACATTTGAAAACTATGAAAACGAAAAAGCTATTGAAATATTTGAATCCCTTGGTTATAAAGCTCGTTTTATGAAAAAGGAAAACTTTTTTATTGTAGGTGAAGTAAAAAACAAAGATAGCTACGCCTTTAGATTTAACATCAGCTTAAAATATGGTGTTGCTGAATTAATTTGGGAAGCATGGCATAATGATGAAGTTAGAGTTGGAGACCCTTGGGACGTATTTATAAGATTGTTATCAAATGATATGGGAAAAGTACCCGTGTTATATTTCCACAGTTACGATGAACTCAAAGAAATCATGAAAATTGCCTTTGAAATGTACGAAGATTTTAAGCGAGAATTAATTCCTATTTATTCATAATTTAAAAAGCTACCGAAGACACCAAAACAGTTACTTCGAGTAGCTTTTATTTATATATATTAAAGTTATTTATTTTCCTCTTTTTGAACATATACATAAGCATCTTTCTGCTCTTTATGTATATCAACCTTCGAATTCTCTGCAAGCTGACCCGCATTTAGCAAAGAAAAAATAATCAACGCTTCTAGTGACATTTCGTTTTACCACTCCTTTCTAATTGTTATACGTTTATCATACCGCTTACATGTGATTTCCGTATGAACTCGAAAAGGAGATTAAAACAAAAAAAGCTTTGAGGAATTTCCCCAAAGCTTTTTATTTATTAGTAACGAATTAAGAAATATTTCTTCTTACCGCGGCGAATGATTGTAAATTTACCTTCGATGCGGTCGTTTTCTGTTACAACGTAGTCTAACGCTTGTGTACGCTCACCGTTTACGTAGATTGCGCCGTTCGTTACATCTTCACGTGCTTGACGTTTTGATGGAGAGATTTTGCTTTCTACAAGTAAGTCGATTAATACTGTATCTTCTGCAGTACGTTCTACAGATGGTACGTCCTTGAATCCTTGTTCGATTTCGCTTGCAGTTAGTTCTGCTACAGAACCGCTGAATAATGCAGCTGAAATTTTAATCGCTTGCTCTAATGCTTCTTCGCCGTGAACAAGTTTTGTCATTTCTGCACCTAATGCTTTTTGTGCTGCACGTTTTTCTGGTGCTTCAGCTACTTGTTTCTCAAGCTCAAGAATTTCTTCATGAGATAAGAATGTAAAGTATTTTAAGTATTTAACAACATCACGGTCATCTGTGTTAATCCAGAATTGGTAGAACTCGTAAGGAGTTGTTTTCTCTGGGTCTAACCAAATTGCGCCGCCTTCTGTTTTACCAAACTTCGTACCGTCAGATTTAGTAACAAGTGGAATTGTTAAACCGAATGCTTTCGCATCTTCTTCTGATTTACGGATTAATTCAAGACCAGCTGTAATGTTACCCCATTGGTCACTACCACCGATTTGTAGGCGGCACTTATGGTGTTGGTATAAGTTTAGGAAGTCGTATGATTGTAAAATCATATAACTAAACTCAGTAAATGAAATACCAGTTTCTAAACGAGATGCTACTGTATCTTTTGCTAACATATAGTTTAAACCGAAGTTTTTACCGATATCGCGTAAGAATGAAATTACATCTAAGCTACCAAGCCAGTCGTAGTTGTTAGCCATCGTTGCTGGGTTGTCCACGTTTTCAAACTCTAAGAAGTTTGAAAGTTGGTTTTTAATGCTTTCTGTGTAGTAAGCAACTGTATCTTTCGTATTTAATGTACGCTCTGCTTTTTTACCACTTGGATCACCGATCATACCAGTACCACCGCCAACAAGTGCGATTGGTTGGTGACCAGCTAATTGGAAACGACGTAACATTAATACTGGTAACATATGACCAATGTGTAAGCTATCTGCTGTCGGGTCGAAACCACAATATAATTTAACGCTTTCTTTTTCTAATAATTGCTCAAGGCCCTCAGCATCTGTTTGCTGATTAATTAGACCGCGAAATTCAAGATCTTGTAAAATACCCATATCCTACATACTCTCCTTTAAGTTCATTACTGGCGTGAAGGTTAAAAACATAAAAAAATCGCCCCTTCAAATAAGGGACGATTTTGATCATCGCGTTACCACCCTAGTTGCAGGCAAAAAAAGCCTACCACCTTATTTACATAACGGCTTAGCACCGTCTTTTCCCTTTTGAATACAATTCAATCGAAAAAAGATGCTCTAGGGGCGTAATTCGCGATCATCTATGTGCTGATTTTCACCGGCCATCAGCTCTCTAAAACAGGGAAATGATCACTACTTCTCCCTTTCCACGCTCAATTATTCATATACTTTTCTTTATACCATCATTTATATAGGCGTGTCAAATAGAGGTGGAATTTCACTTCTCTCCAATCCTTTACAACGTCGCAAGAAGTAATTTATTAGACATATAAAAGCCTCCCTCATCTATTCTTTTATAACTGTATACAGACGAGGAAGGCTCTTCGTTCAAATATTATTTTAGTTTTTTTATAATCTTTGCAGGATTCCCGCCAACTACTACATTATTAGGTACATCTTTCGTTACGACAGCACCAGATGCGATCACCGCATTGTCTCCAATTGTTACACCTGGATTAATAATTGCTCTTCCGCCAATCCATACGTTATCGCCAATTGTAACTGGTTTTCCGTATTCTGATCCGCTTATACGCTCTACCGGATCAAGCGGGTGCGTTGCTGTATAAATGTGAACACCTGGAGCTAACATACAGTTCACTCCGATTGTTACCGGGCATACGTCTAAAATGGTACAGTCAAAGTTCGCGTAAAAATTTTCACCGACATGAATGTTATAGCCGTAATCACATCTAAAAGAAGATTCAAGATGAATATTATCTCCTGTCGTTCCGAATAATTCTTTTACGATTTCGCTACGCTCTTTCAATTGCTCTTCTGGCGTATCATTTAATTTTCTCGTTAATATACGTGCTTGCTCTCTTTCTTGTACTAAAACTGGATCAGCCGGTATGTACATTTCTCCTAGTATCATCTTTTCCTTTTCTGTTTTCATCATACTATCCCCTTTAACTTATATATATGAGTTCATGATATCATAAAAAAGAAAGGCCTGAACATTTTTCGTTCAGACCTTTCTCTCTTAATCTTCCATCGTTGATAAGTCACCTGTTGGTAAATTCAGCTCCCACGCTTTTAATACGCGGCGCATAATTTTACCACTTCTCGTTTTCGGTAATTTATCTCTAAATTCAATTTGTCGTGGCGCTGCATGAGCTGCTAGGCCTTTCTTTACAAATTGACGAATTTCTTCTTTTAATTCATCAGATGGTTCGTATCCTGCTCGAAGTGCGATAAATGCTTTAATAATTTCGCCGCGCACCGGATCAGGAATACCAATTACACCAGCTTCTGCAACAGCAGCATGCTCGATTAATTTACTTTCTACTTCAAACGGACCAACGCGCTCACCTGACGTCATAATTACATCGTCAATACGTCCTTGGAACCAGAAGTATCCATCTTCATCCATATAAGCAGAGTCACCTGATACGTACCAATCTCCCGGCATGAAATAAGATTCATATTTTTGCTGGTTATTCCAGATCCCGCGCATCATAGATGGCCAACCTTTCGCAATTGCTAAGTTACCCATTGTGTAAGGAGGCACTTCATTTCCTTCATTATCAACAATCGCTGCTTTCACACCTGGAATTGGTTTCCCCATTGAACCTGGACGGATTTCCATACAAGGGTAGTTACAAATTACTTGTCCACCTGTTTCTGTCATCCACCACGTATCATGAATACGAAGTCCAAATGCATTCATACCCCAGCGAATTACTTCTGGATTTAACGGCTCACCAACGCTTAATACGTGACGAACTTGTGATAAGTCATATTTTTTAATTGCGTCTTGTCCAGCTCCCATTAACATACGGAATGCTGTTGGTGCGCTGTACCAAACCGTCACACCGTAATCTTGCAGTGCTTCATACCAAGCTTCTGGACTAAAGCGTCCACCTAAAATAACATTTGACGCTCCAACTAACCACGGTGCGAAAATACCGTAAGCTGTTCCAGTTACCCAGCCCGGGTCAGCAGTACACCAATATACATCGTCTTCTTTTAAATCTAATACCCACTTCGCCGTTTGATAGTGCTGAACCATTGCGTTTTGCGCATGAAGCACACCTTTTGGCTTACCAGTAGAACCAGACGTGTAATGTAGAATCAAACCGTCTTCACGGCCTAACCATTCAATATGTAATTCTTTTGAAGCTTGTTCAAATAACGGATTGAACGCTACCGTTTTACCGCCTTCTTCTACATTATCTCCAACAAGGAAAACTGTTTTTAAAGCCGGTAAATCATTTAATGGTACGCGCTCTAACAATTCAGGCGTTGTAATTAACACCTTTGCTTCGCTATCTTCTAAGCGATCGCGAACTGCGCCTTCCATAAATGCTTCAAATAGCGGTCCAACAATTGCTCCTAATTTCACTGCACCTAAAAGTGCGAAATATAACTCTGGAGAACGTGGCATAAAAATAAAAACGCGATCGCCTTTTTCTACATCGCCATAGTTCTTAAGGACGTTTCCTGCTTTATTAGAAAAATCCTTCATTTCCTTAAATGTATATTTCTCTTTTCGCGATCCATCTTGATAATAAAGAGCTACTTTATTCTTTCGATCGGATTTCGCATGCTTATCAATTGCCTCATACGCCATATTTACTCGGCCTGTTTCATTCCAAGTAAAGTTTTTATTAACCTCTTCCCAGTTAAAATTCGCGTATGCCTCATCATAATTCGGCAAATTATTTTCTCCTTTAATGACAGGAAGCGTTTCTACTTTCATACTTTACATCCCCCTCCTATGTATTCTATTATCTATTATAATGACATTATTTAAAATTTTCAGTATATTTGTTGATTTTTAGACAAATTTTTAATGACAAATTTCGATTCACATCGCATATATTATAAAGTACGATATTAATAGATTCACAAACCCTCAAGGTGGTGAGCAATACATTGATTCATAAAAAAATATATAATGCTAGAAACTTAAAAACAGCGAAAGGCACTTTAATTATTGAAGGTCCTGTCTCTACACATAACTTAGAAATGTATGAGTTTCATCCAGACTTAATTGCGTTTCGTCCTGCCGAGCAACAATATAAAGCAATTGTCGAAATTTCTAAATTACCAGAAGCTCGTCTCATTATTGCTAGACATGACCAAACAATTGTTGGATATGTTACATACTTGTATCCTGATCCACTTGAACGATGGTCAGAAGGAAAAATGGAAAACTTAATTGAGCTTGGGGCAATTGAAGTAGTCCCAGCCTTCCGCGGGAGTTCTGTCGGAAAGAACTTACTAGAGGTTTCTATGATGGACGATTATATGGAAGATTACATTATATTGACGACTGAATATTATTGGCACTGGGATTTGAAACAAACAGGATTGAATGTGTGGGAATACCGAAAAGTAATGGAGAAGATGATGAATGCTGGCGGGTTACAATGGATGGCTACAGACGATCCTGAAATTTGTTCACATCCTGCCAACTGTTTAATGGTCCGCATCGGTAAACGCGTTGATACGGATTCTATTCAAGCTTTTGATCGTCTACGTTTTCACAATCGTTTTATGTATTAATAAAGGGGGCAACTGGAATGATTGTAGAAGAAATTATGAATCAAAATGTAGTTACATTACATCCAAACGATACAATCGAAACAGCAATCCGAACGATACGCACGAAAGGCATTCGGCACATTCCAATTGTCGATCAAAATAATCACGTCGTAGGCATTATTTCTGATCGGGATGTAAGAGATGCAAGTCCGTCTATTCTAGATGAACAAGTTTCACTCGATATGCTACAGCAACCGCTCGAACTTATTATGAAACATCCTGTTATGACTTGCCATCCTCTCGATTTTGTTGAGGAAATTGCTACTTTATTTTTTGAAAATAAAATTGGCTGTCTTCCTGTTACAAAGGCCGGGAAGTTAGTTGGAATCATTTCTGAATCTACAGTATTACACACGTTAGTAAAATTAACAGGAGCACATCAACCAAGTTCGCAAATTGAAATTCAAGTAAAAAACGAACCTGGTATTCTTGGAAAAGTCGTTGCTATTTTTAGTGATTTACAAATAAATATCGTGAGCGTTCTCGTCTATCCAGCAAAAGATGAGAATGATAAAGTACTCGTTTTCCGCATTCAAACGATGAATCCTCTAAAAGTGATTGATGCACTTGAAGCAGAAGGCTACCGCGTATTATGGCCAAACATCATGGGGATGCAGGCATGAGTAGCGCGTTTATTTATTCGGATGACTTCCGGGGCTATTCATTTAGCCCTGATCATCCTTTTAACCAACTGCGCGTCACACTTACGTATGATTTATTACAAAAGGGCGGTTTCATCTCTCCCTCTCAAATCATCTCACCACGGACGGCTACAGATGAAGAAATCGCCTACGTTCATACAGAGGAGTACATAAATGCGGTAAAACGTGCTGGAGAAGGAAAGTTAGAAAAATCAATTGCAATGACATATGGACTTGGAACAGAAGATACACCGATGTTCCCAAATATGCACGAAGCAAGCGCATTGCTCGTTGGTGGTACATTAACAGCTGTCGATGCTGTTCTTTCTGGGAAAGTAAAGCACGCTCTCAATTTAGGTGGCGGCTTACATCACGGCTTTCGCGGCAAAGCATCTGGCTTTTGTATTTATAACGACAGTTCTATCGCAATGAAATATATTCAAAAGAAATACGGTTTACGCGTCTTATATATTGATACAGATGCTCATCACGGTGATGGCGTACAGTGGTCGTTTTATGATGACCCTAACGTATGCACAATTTCATTACATGAAACTGGTCGCTATTTATTTCCTGGAACTGGCGCTGTAAATGAACGCGGACAAGGTAATGGCTATAGTTATTCTTTTAACGTTCCACTCGATGCTTTTACAGAAGATGAATCGTTCTTAGAATCATATCGAACTGTTGTAAAAGAAGTTGCAGCGTACTTTAAACCGGATATTATTTTAACGCAAAATGGTGCTGACGCACATTATTATGACCCACTTACGCATCTTTGTGCGACAATGAATATTTACCGCGAAATACCGAAGCTCGCTCGTGAAATTGCTAATGAATATTGCGACGGTCGCTGGATCGCTGTCGGTGGCGGTGGCTATGATCACTGGCGCGTCGTTCCAAGAGCTTGGGCACTCATTTGGCTCGAAATGAACAACATCCAAAACATCTCAGGTTATCTCCCTCCAGAATGGATTGAAGCTTGGAAAGGACAAGCAGAAACAGAACTTCCCCTCACATGGGAAGATCCAGACAACATGTATAAACCTATCCCCCGTAAACCAGAAATTGAAGAAAAGAATGCATTAACTGTAGCGAAATCCCTTGAAATTATTCGGAATAATATGACAAAATCTTTATACTAAACGAAAAGGAGGCTCGTTTTTGAATAGCCTCCTTTTATTTAAAGCTTGCTATTATTGTCGTTTTCTGTCGGTAAGTCGATATATTTTAATAATCGCTGATATATTTCGAATTGCGCCGATATATTCTAATAATCGCTGATATATTTTTATGTACTAATGGATTTTATGAGGAAAGGTCGTGATATTATGTGGATATAACAAATGATCCACACGAAACGTGGCACATTTGAGCTTTTTACTAAAGGCAGTGGCGAACCGCTTTGTATTACACATCACTATTCACAATTCAATGAAACTGGTGATTACTTTGCGGATGTTTTCACTTCTACGCATCGTGTATTCCTCATTAATTTACGAGACGTTGGTAACTCGTTAAAAGCCAATTCAGAAAAAGAATTAAGCATGATTGAAACGATTCACGATTTAGAAGCTATACGAGAAGCTTTACAACTTCCAACATGGCATTTCGCTGGCCATTCAACAGGTGGTATGCTTGGACTTTTATATGCAATTACATATCCACATTCCTTACAATCATTAGTCGTGGTCGGAACCGCAGCAAGTAACTACACCGAAACACCCTTTTGCATTTATCACCCAGCACATCCACAGTTTCATTATATGCAAAAACTCATCGAAAACTTAAAAAACCCTCACCTTACAGATGAAGAACGGAAAGAACTAGCTACTAAGAGAACAAAATTATCATTGTATAAACCAGAAAACTACAACTCTTATTTTTGTAAACCAATCAATAAAACAATTTCCGTTAGCCGGATGAATGCTTTCGCCAATGAATATCCTTCATTTGATTTAAGAGAGAATTTACCTTCCATCCAAACAAAGACACTTATTATATGCGGAAGATATGATGTACAGTGCCCAATTCAGTATTCTATCAAGATGCATGATGGGATACGTAATTCTATCTTCATTCCATTTGAAAACAGCAACCATTATCCTTTTTTAGAAGAGGCTACTCAGTTTACTTCTACTACTCAAACATTTTATAAATCGTTAGTACCGTTATTATTAAGAAAACCTAAACACTGACAAAAAGCTCACAGCCTCTATAAGACTATGAGCTTTTTTCAAAAGAAATATTTCACACTAAAAACAACTAAAAAAATACAAGAAATAACAACTAAACCCACATCAAGTAATACCGACTTTTTATCTCTATCTTTTAAACTTACCTTAGAGCTAGAAATGCTTTTAATTACCCAAAAGATCGCAAAAAAGAACCAACCGAAATGATTATTCGTAGAATCTTCATCATAAAACATTTGTATTGCACCAATAATCAATAAGATAAGTACGATATTAGTTCCAATCTTTAAAGCCTTGTTTGATTTATTATCTTTTAATATATCCCCCAACATATAGCACGCCCCTCATGCTCTCCTCTGTTTTGTTTCTCTTTACATTTTAACATAAATTACCTATTCCTTCCTTTTCATTCGAATAACATACAAAAAACCTGCCAATTACTTGGCAGGTTCCCTACACATTAAAACGATAACCAGCTCCCCATACTGTTTCAATATATTGCGGGTGGGCAGGATCTCTTTCAATTTTTTCACGTAGCTTTCTAATGTGGACGACAACAGTGGCTAAATCACCAGCGGAATCTAATCCCCAAATGCGTTCAAATAACTGTTCTTTATTTAATACTTGGTTTGGATGTGTGACAAAGAATGTTAATAAATCAAATTCCTTCGTTGTAAATGCCACTTCTTCATTGTTTATAAAAACTTTTCTCGCTCGTTGATCGATAGAAATTCCGTGAATATATAACGTATCACGTTGCTTACTTACATTTCCTAATAATCTTTCATAACGGGCAATATGCGCCTTTACTCTTGCGACTAATTCACTCGGGCTAAACGGTTTCGTTATATAATCATCCGCTCCTAATCCAAGTCCGCGAATTTTATCTATATCTTCTTTTTTTGCTGAAACAAGTAGAATCGGAATATCTTTTACAGCACGTATTTGTTTACAAATTTCGAATCCGTTCATTTTCGGGAGCATAATATCTAAAATAATTAAATCATATTCTTCTTGCAAGGCTATTTGTAAACCTGTTTCTCCTGAATGCTCTACATCAACTTGGAAATCATTAATTTCTAAATAATCTCGCTGTAATTCTGCAATACTTACTTCATCTTCTATTAATAAAATTCTTTTCAATTTACTCACCACATTCCTCTACTTTTTCTAATGAGAAGAAAATGCTTGTGCCTTTACCAAGCTCGCTTTCCGCCCAAATTTCCCCGCCATGTTCTTCAACAATTTGCTTCGCTATTGCTAAACCAAGTCCACTTCCACCTGTGCTAGAATTCCGCGATTGCTCTGCACGATAAAAACGTTCAAAGATATACGGCAATGTATCAGCTTCTATACCTGATCCGTTGTCCATCACTTTCACAATAACTTTATTATTATCACTCGATACTGTTACAGTAATTTTCTTCTCTTCTTTATCCATGTATTTCACACTATTATGAATTAAATTTGATATCACTCTATTTATTTTTTCACAATCAGCCGTTACATATAGTGTTGATGCATGTAATTGTAAGTTAACTTCTATACCTTCTTTACTTAAATCCATCTGCATCTCTTCTATTAATTCTTGCATAAACGTATTTAATTCAACTGTTTCAAACTGGAATGGAACCCGATTCAAATCGAGCTTCGAAAACAAAAAGAGTTCATCAATGAGTGTGTCCATATGTTTTGCCTTCGTATGGATAGTTGTTAAATACTTATCCATTTTTTCTGGCGTATTTGCTACCCCGTCCTTTATTCCTTCTACATATCCTATAATTGATGTAATCGGTGTTTTTAAGTCATGAGAGATGTTTGAAATAAGCTCTTTTCGATTTTCTTCATACTGTGTTTGCATCTCTATCGATTCTTTTAATCTCTTCCTCATTTCCTCAAACCCTTGATTTAATTGCCCTATTTCGTCGTGTGATGTAATTGGTATTTGAAAATCTAAATTTCCTTCTTTAATTTTCTCCGTTGCGCCTTTCAATACAAAAATTGGTTTTATTACACTTCTTGAAACGAAGTAACTTAATAATCCAATGAGTAAAATGGCTAGTAGTAAAAGCGATACGAATAAGATTGGAAATAATTTTTGTGTAAGATCTACAAATGAACTTTGCTTTTTTAATACAAATATACTTCCCTCTTCTTCCTGAGGAAAATAAAAATCAAACTTTACATATCGATAAAATGTATCGCCTAGTTCCGTTGTACCACGACTATTAATATTTGCTGATTCAAATTTCGGAAGGGCTTCTTTTAAAGAAACACTTTCAAATACGTTTGAAGCATATGAAAGTGTTTCTCCTTTTCTTACTACTATTTTCACACCCTCTTTTTCTATTGCTGAGACAAACGACTCATCTAACAATTGAGATTGATGCTGTTTGGCTGCTGACTTCAACTCAAGATAGGCATTCTCTTCTTCTGGTGTAAGCGGCTTTTGAATATAAGAACTTTTATAGAAATTTTTCACTGCTTCCAAGTCACCTGTTATCGAAAAAACGATTAAAAATCCCGCGACTAATATAAGCGTAATGGAAACGAGGATAACAGCAATATAAGAAAATAAAAACCTTGTTTTAATAGACATATCTTAAATCCTCACTTTATCAAACCTTATTATTTATAAGCATAAAAATATATGTTCAATTACTCAAGCGATTTTATAGTAATTTTAGCGTCAGTTTATAAAAATTTAATGTTCCTATTTTACAGTTGAAATTAGGAGGTTGAAATTCCATGTTCAAAAAAACATTCAGTATGATATGTTGCGTAATTTTTTTACAAGGATGCTCGCAAGAACAAGAAGTAAAAAAGGAGATGATAAACATGGAGACTGCACTACTAGCAGCCACTGAAAAAAATGAAACGAATACTGTTATATCTTTACTAAAACAAGGCGCAAATATAAATGCGACGGATAGTCAAGGACGCACTCCGCTTATGATTGCTACATACAAAAATGATGTAAAAACCGCAAAGGCACTTATCGAAGCTAGTGCTGACGTAAATATCCAAGATGACATGAAAAATAATCCCTTTCTATACGCCGGTGCGGAAGGTTACTTAGACATTTTAAAATTAACAATTGATGCTGGTGCAGATCCTACGATTACAAATCGTTACGGCGGAACAGCTCTTATCCCAGCCTCAGAACATGGCTATATTGACGTTATAAAGGAACTCCTCACTCGAACAAATATTGATGTAAATCATGTAAATAACCTGGGATGGACAGCTTTAATGGAAGCCATCGTACTAAGTAACGGAAACGAAACACAGCAACAAGTCATTCGCCTTCTTATTGAGCACGGTGCAGATGTAAATATTCCAGACAATGATGGTGTTACCCCGTTAGAGCATGCTCGCGCTCATCACTTTGAAGAGATAGAGAAGATTTTGTTAGAAGGCCGTAAGTAAAAAGCTAATTTTTGCCTTCCTCCCCCACCCTATGCTACATTTAAGCCGTTACATTACTATTAATAGGGGGGAATAAACATGAACAAACCTAAAATTGGGATGATTGGACTTGGAAGTATTGCGCAAAAGGCCTATCTTCCAACACTTACAAAAGAAACTGATTGGAATTTTGTAGGGGCGTTTACACCTAACGCAGAGAAAAGAAAACAAGTTTGCCAGCAATACCGAATTCAAGACTTTCATTCTATTGAAATGTTAGCTTCGGAATGCGATGCAATCTTCGTTCATAGTTCAACTGCATCGCATTATGAAATCGTTTCTGAACTTCTAAAAAAAGGGATCGACGTTTATGTTGATAAACCGCTAGCAGCTACAGTGGAACAAGCTGAGCAACTAGTCGAGTTGAGCGAGAAGTATAACCGAAAATTAATGGTCGGATTTAATCGCAGATTCGTTCCTATGTATGTCGCTGCCAAAGAACAGGCTAATGATATTTCATGGATTCGAATTGAAAAGCATCGTACAAATAAAGTCGGGCCATATACGTACGACTTCACTATGTTAGATGATTATTTACACATTGTAGATACCGCTCGCTGGTTAGCTAATGATGACCTTAACGCCGTTCACAATATGATGCAAATCAATGAAAAGAATGAACTTCTTTACGGACATCATACATATACAACTCCAAGTGGACTGTTACTTTCTACCGCAATGCATCGCCATGCCGGTACAAATTTAGAACAAATTGAACTTGTAACGCCAGGGAAAATCATTCGCGTAAAAAATATGAATACATTTGAAATTGAACAGGAAAACTCAGTTTCACAAAGTGGTTCCCCATCATGGGATACGACGTTAAAACAACGTGGTTTTGAAGATGCTGTTCATCATTTTATTGAGTGTGTACAAGGCGATACAAAGCCTGTTGTAGATGGATTAGAAGGATTAAAAACGCAGCAAATGCTACAATCTTTACTAGATGATGTAAACAAAAATTAAAACGGATACATTTTTCAGAATTTACTTTCATTCCCATTCCCTCTTTATTTCTCTCGTAAATTTCTATAGAATATGTTGATAGGAATTATAAATTTCATAATGAATCGTGGAAAGGATGGGATTAACACATGTGGAACGAGTTTAAAAAATTCGCTTTCAAAGGGAATGTAATCGATTTAGCTGTCGGGGTTGTAATCGGTGCTGCATTCGGTAAAATCGTTAGTTCTTTAGTAAAAGATATCATCACACCATTACTTGGTATGGTATTAGGTGGCGTTGACTTTACAGATTTAAAAATTACATTCGGTAAATCATCTATTATGTATGGTAACTTCATCCAAACTATTTTTGATTTCTTAATTATTGCAGCTGCTATCTTTATGTTTGTTAAAGTTTTCAACAAACTAACATCTAAAAGAGAAGAAGAAAAAGAGGAAGAACTTCCAGAACCAACAAAAGAAGAAGAACTTCTTGGCGAAATTCGCGACTTACTAAAACAGCAAAACTCTTCTAAAGATAGAGCATAATTGAACGGATAAAAAGGCATGTCCCCTTGGGACATGCCTTTTCTATATGCTATAACGTTTCCGAATTCATATGAATAAATAAAATAATACCAGCAACCATAAGTACCATAATGCTACCTGCAAATAGTGTAATACCAATAAACATTAAACTTGTGCTCATATCTACTGATACACTTTCAATAAAAATAGAAATTACATACGTGATAAGGGCAATTCCTGCAAGAATACTTCCTGGAACAAATCGCTTTAAACCATTTTGTTTTAACGTCATATATGCAAAAATAGCAGTCATACAAAGCGTAATTATCCAAAGAACGATCATCTCTTTTCCCCCCTCACAAGCCTTTTCTTTCTATTATACATGACATTGCCCTATAATAGTTATTTTTACACTTATGTGACATATAACAAGGAATAACCCAAACTGTAGCGAAGGCATTACAACATGCACTTACACAATAAGGAGGGGTCCATTTGGAATATGCTACTACAGGGGATTTGGAGCTAATCGAGCGATTTGATTATGTTACCATTGATTTAGACAAACAGTTTTTTTACATTGAAGTTGTACATCTAAAAAGTAATAAAGCTGTACTAAAAATATCAATTAACTTAGAAAAAGACGAAACGGTGGTAGAGGAGAATATAATTCAGTACGATACTTTGCATATAAACGCATTATTACAAGGATTAAAATGTGTTGCGCAAACATGTATTGATCACAATTTAAGCAACCAAGAAGAGCTGTTCGCATTTCTAGAAGAAAATTAGTCACAATTTAAAATGGTTATTTTTTCTATTAATTGATATAATTATCATATATAAATATTCTTTATAAGGGAGTGTTCATAATGATTTGGATTTCACTAATCGTATTAGCCTATTTCATCATTCTCGTTCCGATACAGTATAACTACATTAAAATACTCAAAGAAAAACAGAAAAAAATGAATATGTCACAAAACGAATTATATGACAACATGTCTTATGAAGAATCCCAAGTACATTACCATTATCAAAGTAACCTATTTACAATACCTGCTTCGCTTGTCGCAAGTATTATTTATAAAGTGAAACATGCATCATAATCTGTACGCTGTAAAATTATTATTTGAGTCTGTTCATTCTGGTAAGCCTGATTCTACGAAAATTGATGAGCATTATGAAGAGAATCACGATACACTTTTTGAAGAAAGTATTATTCTTGTTAAAGCAAACAGTTTGGAAGAAGCTCATGCACTAGGTGAACAAATCGCTATACAGTCTGAGCATACGTACGATAATATGTACGGCGAGCAAATAACATGGACGTTTCGAAAACTATTGCATGTGTTTGAATTAGACGATACACCATTTGAAACTGGAAAAGAATTGTATGCAAGATTTTTACACGTTAAGAAAGGCGAAATGGTAAATGCAGTCGTACAAAAATACTATCCTGAATACGAATAAAAGCTCACAGCAATCGCTGTGAGCTTTTTTATACTTACTTCGTTGAATCTCTAAATTGGATACGGTGAGGTAAGATAACAGTGTGATCTTCCACTTTTTCTTTGTTCATATACTTTGTTAATAGACGCATTGCTACTGCACCGATATCATACATCGGTTGAACAACTGTTGAAAGCTGCGGACGAACCATTAATGCAAGGCGTGTATTATCGAAACCAAGTACTTCTACGTCAGTTGGTACGTTTAATCCAGCGTCTTGTGCTGCATGGATTACACCTAGTGCCATTTCATCAGAAGATACGAAGATTGCTGTTGGCTTTTCATCATTGCTCCAAAGCTTTTCGAATGCTTCGATACCTGAGTCATATGTGTAATCTCCATCGATTACAAGATTTTCATCATATGAAATACCTGCTTCTTCTAAAGCTTTTTTGTAACCTTGTAACTTCTTCGCGCTTCCCGCTTTATCAATGAAAGGACCAGAGACGAAACCGATACGTTTATGTCCTTGCTCGATAAAGTGCTTCATTGCATCATAAGCTGCTTGTGTATAATCAATATTGACTGATGGCGTTTCATTTTGCTCATCAAATGATGCTGCTAATACAATTGGTACTGGAGATTTTTTAAATTCTTCAATGTGAATGTCTGTAATATCTTCACCCATGAAAACAATTCCGTCCACTTGTTTTCCAAGCATCGTATTTAATAAATGGAACTCTTTCTCTTTGTTTTGGTCAGAGTTACTTAAAATGATGTTATATTTGTACATTGTTGCGATATCTTCAATTCCACGAGCTAGTTCTGCATAAAACGTATTTGAGATATCAGGAATAATAACACCTACTGTAGTTGTCTTCTTACTTGCTAGTCCACGTGCTACCGCATTTGGGCGGTATCCTAAACGATCAATTGCTTCTAATACTTTCTTTCTTGTTGTAGGCTTTACATTTGGGTTACCGTTCACAACGCGTGATACGGTAGCCATTGAAACGTTCGCTTCACGCGCTACATCATATATTGTTACGTTCATCTCATCGCACACTCCTTCTATTTTTGTTATCTATTTTTATGTATCGGTTACTTGAATGAAAAAAAGACATCAACTCTATTTGCAGATGCCACCAATCGTCCCGAGTTCTTCCTTTTACTAATGATACGATAAAAACGCAGGCTCATACAATATTTTCCCGCAAAAGTTTCGAAAAAATTCGCTTCTTTTCTCGTATTTTCGTATTTTTTATGAAAAAAGGGCATTTTTTGTAAAAAAATAGATGTTTCCTTAGTAGAAATCTTATTTTAAGCAGTACGATAGTAAATGAAATTTATATCGGCGATTTTTCGAATATATCGACTGTAACTCGAAATATATCAGCGATTTTCCAAATATATCGACCGCAACTCTAATTATATCAGCGATTTTTTAAATATATCAACTTACCAAAAAAAATCGACAATGACAGTCGCTATACAATAGGAGAAAGCTGTTCCAAAATGCCTTTTTGGAACAGCTCATTAAAAGTTTTTATAATTTACTTCCAAATGATTTTAATTCATTCATAAAATCATTGAACTGCGGTATATTCATTTGTTGCGCTGCATCAGATAAAGCTACAGCTGGATCTGGATGTACTTCAGCCATAATTGCGTCTGCACCAATTGCCATCGCTGCTTTTGCAGTTGGTAAGAGAAGGTCACGTCGCCCTGTAGAATGCGTTACATCGACAACGACAGGTAAATGTGTTTCTTTCTTTAAAATCGGCACAGCGGAAATATCAAGCGTATTACGCGTCGCTCTTTCATACGTGCGAATACCTCGTTCACATAAAATAATGTTCCCATTTCCCTTTGCCATAATATATTCTGCCGCATTAATGAATTCTTCAATCGTTGCTGATAGACCACGTTTTAATAATACTGGTTTATTCACAGCACCAGCTGCCCTTAGCAAATCAAAGTTTTGCATATTGCGAGCGCCAATTTGAATAACATCAACGTAATCTAATGACATCTCAATATCATTCGGATTTAAAATTTCACTAATAACAGCCAAATCATATTCATCTGCTACCTGGCGCAAAATTTGTAATCCCTCTAATCCAAGACCTTGAAAATCATACGGTGAAGTACGTGGTTTAAACGCACCACCACGCATTAATTTCAGACCTTGCCCTTTCATTGCTTCAGCAACTTGACGTACTTGTTCATAACTTTCCACTGCACACGGTCCCATAATAAAATGCTGATTTCCGTCACCAATTTTTTCACCATTAATTTCAACAATCGTATCTTCTGTTTTTTTCTTACGAGAAACAAGTAATGCTTTACGATGATCGTCTTCTTGTAATTCTAAACCAGCTTGAAAAATTTGTTTGAAAATATGTTGTAAAGTCGAAGTTTCAAATGGACCATTATTATTCTCTGCAATTAAATCCAGCATATTTCTTTCACGTACAGGATCAAAACGTTTCACACCTTGTACTTCTTTTAAATTACCAACTTCTTGTACGAGACGACCTCTTTCGTTTAGTAACTCTAATATTTGTAAATTAAGTTGATCAATTTCAGAACGTAAACGACCTAATTGTTGTGATGCCATAAGAAAGCCACCTCTTTCAAATTCCTATATGTTACTTTTTTAAGATAATTTATTATAGCTGATACATATACGATTGTCACACGATATACAGCAAGGAATTACTATCAAAAAACATTATATATTTTCATTTAAAATAAAAAAAAGACAGTTTACATACTGTCTTTTTTTACAAGAAGGAAACAAACGGTTTATCACTGTTTTTCTCTTTTATAATAACGGCCTCAATTTTACTCTCGGACTTGATCTGTAATTGTACTTTCGCATCTTTAGGCAATTTGTCTAACATGCCTTGAGCAGCCAATTGGGTAAGAGCCATTAATTCTGTTTTACCGTTATATTTAATAACAATATTCATATTTAATGTATCCATTTGATCTTTCTTATAAGAAACTTTAGCGTTGACTGGAATAAAATCTCCATTAGAAAAACCTTTTATTTCCTTAGCAAAGTTATTTATTTTTGTATTATCTTCTCCATGTGCTTGTGTAAATTCATCAGAAGGATATGAATACGACTTTTCATCGATCGTACTCCAATTTCCAAGGTTCGTATCATTCTTTTGAACAGTAGCACTAGCAATATACGTACCATTTTTTAAAGAACTTGTACTTTCTTGCTTAAAGATAGCAAACGTAATTGGAGATTTGTTATATTTATCATTTTTGTTAATAGCTTCAATAAGTTGTTTAGCAACTTCAGTCCCTTTAGACATAGCCTCTTCATTCGATACACTTGAAGACATAGCTAAGCCAATCATAACACCAGATAAACTTAATTCATTTGAATTCTGTTTTCCGAAATAATCTTGTTCTATAATATTTGTCAAAACTGGCGCTTCTACTTTCGCAACTAGTTCATCAATTAGTTTCTCTGGAATATACTGGTTTAATTGCAGTACGTGACTCTCTGTATCAAATTGCTGCGTTGCAATATTTATTAAACCATTTTCATACTCTGCTAAATCTAATTTAGAATTTGTTTTTATATTAGCTGTATTAATAACCTTTTGTTCTTTTAAAGGAATAACAGTTCTATAATAATCTTTAGAAACAGCAGTTCTCGGAATCATACTTTTTTCTTTTGTATCTTTTTGTATAACTTCATCCTTCTTACTAATCGTATTACTATTGTTACTACAAGCTCCCAGTAATAAACTTACGACTGCGAAGGATAATGCCATTTTCTTCATTACTTAAAACCTACTTTCAACAATCTAGTTATTTAGTTTGAACTATTAATAGTGTACCACTAAATATATTTCAACAAAAACAAAAAAAAAGAAGCAAGCACCTTTAGCTTGCTTCTTTTTACTTTATATTCTCTTCTAAAGCATCTTTTTTAATATTCCAATGAGATGTATTCCATACTACCATCCCATCTTTTATGTATAACACTTGTGGTGATTCATGTCTAATACTGTATTGTTCTGCAACACGATTTGACACATCTCTCGCATCTTGTACGTATAAGTAATACGCTGGTACTTCTCTTTCTTCGCTGCAATACGCTTGAAATTCTGTGTATGCACCGTGACTAATTGGGCATGTCGTACTGTGTTTAAAAAGAACATACGGCTCGTTCTTTTCTACTAAGACTTCAAGCTCTTCAATTGTTTCAAGTTTTGTCATATTCATCACGATTCACCTCTCATACGAAATCTAGAGCGTTTCTCTTTCTTTTCAGCTTTTTTCTCAATTCTTTCTAATTTACGCTCTTCTTTTTCAACCTTCTTCTCTTGTCTCGACGCACGGTAATGATTGTATACTTCAATCGCCGCACTGCTCCACTGTACAACTTGCGCTACTTTATCAGCGTTATTTTCAATTTCGTCCGTTACAGAGTCTGATACATTACGAAGCTTCGTATTTAAAGATTGGATTGTCGTTCCAATCCCATCTACACCCGCTACCACTTTATTTAATGACTGTGACTTCTGTTGAATATCATCAGCTAACGCATTCGTTTTATGTAATAATTGCTCTGTCTCTACGCTAATTCCTTGCATTTGTTTTTCTAAACCTTCTAACGTGCTTGCAACGTTTTCTAACGTCTTCTGAACCGATAACAACGTTCTGCATACATACACTACTAATACTGCGAAAGCAACCGCGATAATAGCCGCACTTACATATAAAAGAACTTGCATTTCATCACTTCCTTTATCTTTTTCATACTTTCCCCTATTATACAATCATTTTCCGTTTCATTCTAATCCCTATCTCATCATTAGAATTTTCATACTTATTCGTTAACTGTAACATAAATCATTCAACAAATTCCACTAAGTAGGTTACAATAGGAGAGGATACATAATTAGTAGGGAGGCTTTACATATGAAAGATCCACGTATTGAAAAGTTAGCATACAATTTAATTAACTACTCTATCCGCTTACAAAAAGGTGAAAAAGTATTAATTGAAAACTTTGGCTTACAAAAAGAACTTGTAACTGCACTTGTAAAAGAAGCATATGCAGCTGGTGGTTTCCCATTCGTCTCTTTAAAAGATCATCAAGTAGATCGCTCTTTATTAATGGGTGCTACTGAAGAACATTTCGAACAAATCGCTGCATATGAAGCAAGCGTAATGAAAGACATGGACGCTTATATCGGCCTTCGCTCTGGCGATAATATTAATGAACAAGCTGACGTTCCAAGTGAGCGTATGAAAGTTCATGGCCAAACAGTTGGTAAAAAAGTTCATAGAGACATTCGCGTTCCAAAAACACGCTGGGTTGTTCTTCGCTACCCAAATGCTTCTATGGCACAGCTTGCTAAAATGAGTACAGAAGCTTTCGAAGACTTCTACTTTGAAGTATGTAACTTAGACTACGGTAAAATGGATAAGGCGATGGACAGCCTTGTTACATTAATGAATAAAACAGATAAAGTTCGTTTAACTGGTCCTGGAACTGACTTAACATTCTCTATTAAAGACATTCCAGCAATTAAATGCTCCGGTCATTTAAACATTCCAGACGGTGAAGTATACTCTGCACCAGTTCGTGATTCTGTTAACGGTACAGTTTCTTACAACACACCATCTCCTTACAACGGTTATACATTTGAAAATGTACAACTTAAGTTCGAGAACGGCCAAATCGTTGAAGCAACTGCAAACGATTCAGAACGCATTAACAAAATCTTCGATACAGACGAAGGCGCACGCTACGTTGGTGAGTTCGCAATCGGCGTAAACCCATACATCTTACATCCAATGGGAGACATCCTATTCGATGAAAAAATCGATGGCAGCTTCCACTTCACTCCTGGACAAGCTTACGACGATGCATGGAACGGTAACAACTCGAACATCCATTGGGACTTAGTATGTATCCAACGCCCTGAATACGGCGGCGGCGAAATTTACTTTGACGACGTACTAATCCGTAAAGACGGGCGCTTCGTTGTACCTGAATTAGAAGCTTTAAACCCAGAGAACTTAAAATAATGAAAAACGCTCGGAATTATATCCGAGCGTTTTTTTATTATCCTCACTCTATATCGAGCTACTGTTCTTACTTTTTGTTTGCTGAAAATGAAAATAATATAAAAGTGCCACTGCGATAGTACCTATTAATATTGGTACATATAAAGGCAGGTTCCATTTCATATTTATCCTAGTGCAGATAGCAAACACCAGCATAATTTCCAAGCAAAAAAAGGTTTTATATATTTCATTTCTTCCCTACCATTTCTATTTTCACATGTGGATTTTCTTTCTCTATAAGCGCCAAGAATTCATCCATATTTTGCGGCATCGCAACCATATGTACTTTATATGCATTCGTCGTAATTTCAAGAGACTTTCCGACCTGACGTATAATTCTCACATCTTTTAATACAATATCATCATTTAAAATACCGTACTTTAATACGCCATTTTCTACTTTATGTTTTTTAATAAATACTTCCCAAACGAGTGGTACATTTACAATGAAGCATAAACCCATCCCAATCAACGCTGACATCCAATGCGCTTTATTAGTGAAAAGCATGACAATTGGATATATAAACATAAAAACTAACGTAAGGCAAACGAAAATGACTACTGACTTACTTCTTTGAATTGGAAAGTTCATACCTACCCCCCTAACCCAAATTATACCACTATTTCCATTTTAATTCATAGAAAAAGGCCATTTCTAAATGACCTTTTACACAATGTACCTATAAAATTTCTTATCTACCTGTAGCACCGGAAAGTTTTTCGGCAACTCGTCTATACTCACACTTTGAAAATCATTCTTTTCATAAAAACGATGTGCCGCTAAAAATTTTACTGTTGTTCCTAAGTAAATATCTTTCAATTTTTTATCCTCAGCCCATGAAATTGCTGTTTGAAGCAACATATGTGATGCACCCCATTCTTTTCCGCGAAACTCTTTTTGTACGAACATTTTTCTTAGCGCTACTTGATGATTCTCAATATCTAATAAAGCTACTGTTCCAACTACTTTACCATCATAAATTGCTACCCAAAAGTTTCCGTGATCCTTTTGATAGAATGTTTCTATTTCAAGTAAATCAGGTTGCTCTTCTTTCGTAATTGAAACATTATACTCTTTTTGCTGAATATGAACGATAAGATCTACTACTTCCTCTTGAAACGTACTTTCATATGGAACAATACGAATCTTCTCGTTCATCGAATCTCTTTCCATTCTGAAGCTAGTAAACTATATACAGCGATATCATGAAAATGATCATATAGCCATTCTTCATCTCGTAAAATACCATCTAACTTAAATCCTAAACGTTCTGGAATTGCGCGGCTTTTCGCATTTCCAACACCGCACCGAATTTCAATTTTATTCAGCTTTAAATTTTCAAATGCATAGTGAAGTACAGCCTTTACGCTACGCGTCATAATATCTTTCCCGCCAGCATCTTCTGCAAGATAATACCCAAGACTCGTCGCTTTCTTCCCCCAGCTCACTGGATGAATGCCTACCATCCCAACGAGCTTTCCTTTGTAACGTATACCACTTTCAAAACCGTCTCCCTCTGCAAACTTCTTTAACCACATCGGAAAAATTTCATCATAAGCATCAGCAGATTTTGTCCCATCTACCCAAGGGAGCCATTTCCGTAAATGATTACGGTTTTGATCTAATAATTGATATAATTCCTCTTTATGATGTTTTTCTAGTAATTGTAGTTCGATTTCGTCATCTACTCGGAGTGTGAACATGTTTTTTAGTCCCCTTTTTAGTTTTCTTATTATTCTAACATTTTTAGATGTAAAAAGTTAAATATTAACACTTTCTTTTGATTTTCTTTGTATAAAACCAGAAGAATACGATACTCCCGTAATAACTAATATCATTCCTACAGATTGTGCAGATGTTATATTGACTCCTTCAATAAAAGAAATAAGTATTGTAACAACAGGCACTAGATTAAAAAATAAAGATGTCCTTGCTGCACCAATTTGAGCAATTCCATTATTCCACCATAAGTAACCAAGCACACTCATTCCAATTGCCATAAAGAGAATTGCTCCCCATGCCAACAAAGGAATTTCTAAAACTGGTACTATACTTTTTTGTGTAGAAGATATGATAATAAAGGCAAGTGCACCAATAGTCATCGTATATGTCGTCGTTTGTATTGGATTACCAGTTTTAATAAACCGTCTGCCTAGCACGCCGTATAACGCCCAGCAAATATTCCCTAATAAAATATAAAAATCCCCTTTTGAAAATGATAAATGTTGTAGTATTGTAAACGAACCTTGTGTAAGTACAAAAACAACGCCAATTAGTGCAAGTAACATTCCAATAGCTTGGCGCTTCACAATTTTCTCTCGTAAAATGACACTTGCTAACAGCGTCGTAACGAGAGGATTTGTCGCCATAATAAGTGCACCATTAACAGCTTCTGTATATTTCATTCCTAAAAAGAAAGAGAAGTTAAAGCCGAATACACCAACAATACCTAGGAAAAGATAATAGGTCCTATTCTGCATCCATACTTCCAGATCAAAATCTTTTCGTATTTTTAACAAACATAACATCACAAATGCAGCAATCCCAAAACGCCATGCTGCTATATGAATTGCTTCGAAATACTGCACCGCATATTTCGAAGCATTAAATGTCCCACCAGTAAATATCGCAAAACCTAATAACTGCGTATATACTTTATTTTTCATTGCCGGCCTCCAAGTCCTTTTCTTCTAGAAAACCGTAATAAATTTCTAACTTCTCCTCCGTTAGCTGAACAACTTTTTGCAATTGTTCCTGCTGTTCTTTTAATCGCTCCAAGTGCGTTGTTAAAATGGAAATTCTCTTTTTTACTTTCGCTGGTACTTCCTCTTTCTTCTGCCTAATTTCCTCTATAATGCACCCATCACTTGCAAACTCAGCCATCTCTTCTAATGACATCCCAGTTTGTTTTAATGAATATAAAAATTTTAATAAACGTACATCGCCTTCTGTATATTGACGAATACCGCTATATCGCGTTGGTGGTGGTAATAAACCTAATTTCTCATAGTAGCGCAAAGTGTGAATGCCCATCCCTGTTAATTCTGCTACTTCACCGATTTTATACATGTTCTCTCCCCCTTGTTTTTACATTTTCATCTTACAACCTAGAGTTAGCTCTAGGTCAATACATAAATAAAAGTTGAACACAACAAAAAAGACGCACAGCCAAGCTATGCGTCTTTTCTATTATTTCTCTGCAACTTGAACTTCTTTTACGTAAGCCGCTTCGAATTTTTGGATGTCACCTGCGCCCATGAAAATTAGAACGCCGTTTTTATGTTTCTTTAATACATCCGTTGTTGTATCTGTAATTAATTCTGCACCGTCAATACGCTTTTGCAGATCTTCGATTGTTAATTCACCTTTGTTTTCACGTGCTGATCCGAAAATATCACATAAGTATACTTGGTCAGCTTTGCTTAGGCTTTCTGCGAACTCATCTAAGAACTTTTCTGTACGTGAGAATGTATGCGGCTGGAATACAGCGACAATTTCACGCTCTGGATGTTTTTGACGAGCTGCTTCAATCGTTGCATTAATTTCTGTCGGATGGTGCGCGTAGTCATCGATGATTACTTGCTCTCCCATCGGCTTTTCATTAAAGCGACGTTTTACGCCTTCAAAAGTTGTTAATTGATGTTTTACTGCTTCTACATCAACATTTTCATAATGGCAAAGCGCGATTACTGCTAACGCATTTAATACGCTGTGATTGCCGTATCCTGTAATTTTGAACGTATCATAGTACGTGTTACGAACGAATACATCAAATATCGTACCATCTGTTCTCTTTTGAATGTTGCGTGCTTGGAAATCATTATCTTCTCCAAATCCATAGAAAATAACAGGTACTTTCGCTTGAATTTTTTGAAGTTCTTCATCATCTCCACATGCAATAATGCCTTTTTTCACTTGCAATGCCATCTCTTGGAATGCACTGAATACATCATTGATGTCTGCAAAATAATCTGGATGATCAAAATCAATATTCGTCATAATTGCATAGTCTGGATTATAAGACAAGAAATGACGACGATACTCACAAGCTTCAAATACAAAATACTTACTATTTTCTACCCCATGCCCTGTTCCATCTCCAATAAGGTAAGATGTTGGGTGTGCACCTTGCATTACATGGGCTAACAAACCTGTTGTTGATGTTTTTCCGTGTGCACCAGTTACAGCAACACTTGTGTATTGGCTCATCAGGTCACCTAAGAAATGATGGTAACGATGGACTGGGATGTTTAATTCTTTTGCTGCTACGATTTCTTCATGCGTATCAGGAAATGCATTTCCTGCAATAATCACTTGTCCTTCTTCTACATTATTCTTATCAAAAGGAAGGATCGAGATACTACGCTTTTCCAACGCTGTTTGTGTAAAGAAACGCTTTTCATAATCAGACCCTTGAACAGTATGCTTCATATCATGAAGAATTTGCGCTAATGAACTCATTCCTGTTCCTTTAATTCCTACAAAATGGTAAACTGTCATCTTAAAGAACCTCCAACATTTCGAACTAATACAACGGCCTATCTATAAGACAGTATATGAATCTTTTCTTATTTTGGTAATCATCATACATTTTTGATGTAGTGAAGTTATTCTTTCCCTTCACTTATCAGGATAAACTCGTACGTACTTCTTTATATGTCCATAATAAGTCCATTATAGCAAAAAAGAAGCCGCTATACTATGATAACAGAAAAACTGATAGGGTCAATCACCTATCAGTTTTTCTCTCTTTTACATCTCTTCTCTTTTTTCTAATTGAACACGCTCTAAACGTGGGTTTGGACGATATTTACGACCAGCTTTTGCTTCTGGTTTCCCATTTAGTTCTACATTATCACCAGTAAAGCCAATATTCATTTTTAATAAGCTACTTCCTACCCCGTATATGTCAACAGGTACGTTTTGAGCTTCAAATTCACGAATACGCTTCTCATCAAATCCACCAGTTACAACGATGTCTACATGCTGGAATCCTTCTTCATCAAGTGCTTTACGAAGTGCGAATACAAGCGATGGGTTTACACCACGTGGATCGAATGTTCCAAGTACTTCTGGGTGGCGAATAAAGTATTGATCAATCATCGTGCGGGACGTATCTACACGTACACCTTTTAATGTTGATCCAAATTCACGCGCTACGCGAAGTGCATCTGTAATAACATCATTATTGTAATCAATTAGTACAACTAATTCATCTTCTGGGAATTTCTTATGATATGCTTTTGCCGCTTCCACAACATCACCATTAAACATTTGAATTAATGCGTGAGGCATCGTCCCCATACCACTTTTGCCCCACCATTCATTCATCGCATGCGTCGCTTGTGCGCTCATACCTCCGATGTATGCTGCATAACCGTCACCAGCTTGTTGTGTATAATGATCATCACGGTCTCCCATGAAAATAACTGGTTTTTCTTTATCTACGCTACGCGCAGCTTGGACAACGTTATATACGTTTGTCGCAACCGATGTACGACGAGCTAAAATCCCATCAATGACACCTTCTAAAAATCCGAAATTTTCATAAGGACCATGAATTGTTAACACTGTTTCAAATGGACTAATTTTATCGCCATCTTTTAAAGAGTTAATTTCAAGTTCCTCAGGATTTTTAGCGAATGTTTGTAGCAATGCAATTACTTCATCCGTTCCGCAAAGAACTGCATTTTCCTTTTGGAAAAATTGCATCGTTACAACACTTTTCGGGCGAAATTCTTCGATGATTTCTCTAGTTTTTAAAAAGTAAACGGCAGAGAACCAACCTTCTCCAACACGTTCGTCAAATTTAAATGTTTTATTTGTTAGTCTATTTATTTCACCTTTTAATTTTAATTCAATTTCTTTCATGTCGCTTTACTCCCTACTTTACTATCCAACATTTTCTCTTAGTATACAGCAAAACCGTTTACTATACATTTGTTTCCTGCATAGCGGCAAATTCATCCTCAGAAATAAGGACATCTCTCGGTTTCGTTCCTCTACCTTCAGAAATAATTCCTTGCGATTCCATCTCTTCAATGAGACGTGCCGCGCGATTATAACCGATGCGGAATTTTCGCTGTACAGAAGATGTGGACGCTCCCCCTTGTTCTACAACAAATTGACATGCATCAAGGAACAATTCGTCTTCCGACTCAGCTTGTTCTGTTTTCGCTAATAAATCCTCTTGCTTAAATAAGTAATTCGGCTTCATTTGCTTTTTCACATGATCAACTGTTTTTTCAATCTCATCATCCGATACGTATACACCTTGTACACGAACTGGTTTAGATGTACCGTTCCCTAAGAATAACATATCACCACGGCCAAGTAATTTCTCCGCGCCCCCAATATCAATAATCGTACGCGAATCAACTTGAGATGATACAGTAAACGCAATACGCGTTGGAATGTTTGACTTAATTAAACCTGTAATAACATCTACAGATGGACGCTGCGTCGCTACTAATAAATGAATACCACAAGCACGTGCTTTTTGCGCAATACGACAAATCGCTTCCTCAACATCACCAGGTGCTACCATCATTAAATCGGCTAACTCGTCAATGACAATAACGATATAAGGTAATGTCTCTCCTGGAATTTCTCGCTCACTTACAATCGTATTGTAGCGAGTTAAATCACGAGCACCTGCGTGTGCAAACAATTCATAACGGCGTTCCATTTCCTCAACTGCCCATTTTAATGCAGCTGTCGCTGCTTTTACATCCGTAATAACAGGTGCTACAAGATGCGGAACAGAATTGTATGGTGCAAGCTCAACCATCTTCGGATCAATTAACATTAACTTCACTTCATGTGGTTTCGCTTTATATAAAATACTCGTTAAAATCGCGTTAATACACACACTTTTACCTGAACCCGTTGCACCCGCAATAAGTCCGTGCGGCATTTTTCGAATATCCGTTACAATTGGGTCCCCTGAAATATCAAGTCCAAGCGCAACAGTAAGCGGTGATTCACTCTTTGTGAATACAGGACTTCTTAAAATTTCGCGAAGAAATACTGGCTTGCTTTCTTTATTTGGAACTTCAATTCCAATTGCACTCTTCCCTGGAATCGGCGCTTCAATACGAATATCTTTCGCAGCTAAACTTAACTTAATATCATCACTTAAGTTTGTAATTTTATTTACTTTCACACCTGGGTCTGGCTGTACTTCAAAACGAGTTACCGCTGGCCCTTGCGATACATTAATAACATGTGCGCCAACGTGAAAATTATTAAACGTTGTATCTAATAATTCTTTCTGCTCCTCTAACCATTCTGTATTATCTAACGCTGATTGCTGTGGAATCGACAACAGTGCTAATGGTGGAACAGTATATGTCGGTGGTGTATGCAATACATTTCGCATATCGTTCTCTCTTTGATTTACAACATATGCTTTCTCTTGTACTTCCGTACTTGAAATTGGCTTTTGTACTTGCTCTACCACTACTTGCTGCATTGGTTGCTCTTCCACTTGTGGTTCTGCTACTACTTGCTGCACTGGGCGTTCTTCCACTTGTGGTTCTGCTACTACTTGCTGCACTGGGCGTTCTTCCACTTGTGGTTCTGCTACCTCTTGTTGTACTGGCTTATTCTCTACTCGTACATTAGCAGAAGGCTGCATTGCATTTGCTCTAGCTGCATGTCTTTCCATTAATCGTGTTCTATCTTGTTTCAACATAACAACATTAAATGGTACATGGCGCTTTTTCTCACGTTTTGGTTCTTCTTTTTGTACAACTGGTTGCTCTTCTGCGATTGGTGTTTCTTCTACAACTCGTTGCTCTTCTACGACTGGCGCTTCTTCTACAACTCGTTGCTCTTCTGCGACCTGTGCTTCTTCTACAACTCGTCTATTTTCCTCTGTTTCTGCAATTAAAACATTCGCAAAGCTTTGAACATCTTTCTTCGTTTGTTCATCAGCCTCAGCAACATGTATGAATTCACTCTTTTGTTCAATTGCTTCATCTTCTTGCTGAATTTCCTCAAGTGCTACAAATGTCTCTACTACAGGCGCTTTTGTTTCTGCAATCACTTCTGTTTCTTCTGCTTCCGCAATTACTTCCACTTCTTCTAGCTCTTTCGCTTCTGCAATTACTTCCACTTCTTCTGACTCTTTCGCTTCCGCAATTACTTCCACTTCTTCTGACTCTTTCGCTTCCGCAATTACTTCCACTTCTTCTGTTTCCATAACTACTTCTTCTGGCTCTTTCGTTTCCGCAATTACTTCCACCTCTTCTGACCCTTCTGCTTCCACTTCTTCAGGTGCCTCTGTTTCCATAACTACTT
>NZ_JBPWJX010000019.1:0-100432 GCF_051781745.1 Bacillus cereus group sp. Bce019 | reverse complement strand
CCGGTACAATATCGAACTCATGCCCTAAAGGCTGCCTAATGAAACGACCTGTCTAACTTTATGGGGTCAGTTCATATCCAGGATCCTGCTTTCAATCCTGACCATCCTCCAGCTGGCTACAATTTGGGGTCACCTCATTTTATGTATGATGTTTCTAGGTGGCGTCCAGTTGAAGAAGCAAAATCACGAAAAGAGCCTTTACTCATTCTGCAAGGAGCACGTGATTATCAAGTAACAGTAAAAGATGAATATACAAAATGGCAAGAAGGGCTTGCAAACCGCAGGAATGTTCAGTTCAAAAAATATCCGAAATTGAATCATTTCTTCACGGAGGGTGACGGAGAATTAAGTCTTCCTAGTGAATACGAAATCCCTGCTAACGTTCCCGAATACGTCATCCAGGACATTATTACATGGGTTAACGAGACAAAAAAATAAGAAAACATCAAAAGCCTTCATGCAATTATCATTGCGTGAAGGCTTTTTGAAACTAGTGATTCAGAGATAGCTATTATAATGCAGCAAAACGAAAATTATATTTTTCTACGTACTAAATAAAATGCTAAGGAACCCATAATAACAGGTGCAACGAAGTCAAAAAAATGTGAAAAAGTAAAAGTAAAAAGAAAAAGATATGGTATAAGTGTATAGATCAATGCTAGTCCTATAAATAAAGGAATCCCAAATTGAAACTCTCTACATCGTTTAATTTTCCTATATAAGACTTCCCCAATTAGACAAGCTATAAGAGCTGGTATACTACCATAAGTGACGATAGTTTTTATAAATCCATGTAAGACGTCCGGGTGAATAAAGCTAGGATTAAAAATATATGAAATTAAGAACCATCCAAAAATAAAAGCAAATAGACTTGCAGCATAACTAACTACAAATTTGATTAAAGTAAGCAACGTAATCATCCCCATAATTTCTTAATATTATCTTCATTTTATCATTTTCTCTTAAAAAGATTCCAAAAGGATATACTTGCCCTTCAGCTTTCTTTTTTAACGCTTGTTCAAGACGTATTTTTTGATGTTATTTTGTATAAAAAACTTTTGGGAGCAACCCGCTCTATTAGGTTGATAGCGATGGGGTGCCGCCAGCATTCCGAAAAAATCACGCTAAGCCAAAAACCATAATAAGCTGTCCGTATGAGCAGCTTATTTACATAAAAAAAGACACTCTAAGGTGCCTTTCTCCGACTCGATAACCACTTTAATTTTACTAATGTGTATTGGACTTTCCATCCTCATCAATGAATGGAAAGTAGAGATGCTTCAATTATGTACCGATTTGGAGCGTCTCCTATATAGTCAAAAGGATAACAAGTTGTTAATGTTAATGTCGGCTCACTTTTTTCTACAATAACTGTTCGATCTTCTGAATCTGTTACCCAATGCTTGTTAATTTTATATGTATATGTTTTATTTTCATATTCCACGATAAGTTGGTCATTTTCCTTTAACTGACCAAGCTCGGTAAAAACAGTATCTCTATGTCCACTTAAAACTGTATGACCATTTCCTGATGGTGTAGTAGTTAAGTCACTAACAAACATACCTACACCCTTTTTTAGTACTTTATCATCAGCTCCCCAATATATAGAGTATTTCTTTTGTATTTTAGGGATAATTAAATATGCTACTTTATTTCCTAACTGATGGTTTACCTTTGAAGCAGGAATTTGTACAGGTTCTTCTTGTAATGAAGTGTCAGTCTTTATCTCTGTCTCTGTTTGATTGATGTTTTGCGTTTCATTTTCTTTAGAAGATGTGGAGGTCTCATATTGTTTAGCCTCGTTAGTTGTTAACGACTCTGCTGATTGTCTAGCACTATACCATTCTAGAAAATAATAGGAAAAGATAGTAAGTCCAATAACAGTTAAACATAAGCCTATCCATTGTTTTTTATTCACTCTTATCACTCCATTTGAAAACGACAGGATTTCTCCTGCCGTTTTAAGGAACTATTTTATGCGTTTGTCTTTTTACGACGGAACATTAATACAGATCCAGCTAATGCTAATCCTAAGCTTGCTAACATCATTGTAACACCGTTTGATGCTGTATTAGGTAATTTTTCACCTTGTTTTTTCGTTTCTTTTTTCACAACTGTATTAGTATTTTTCTTTGTTTCTTTTACAGTTGTTTGAAGCTTAGTTTGTTCTTGTTTATTATTTGTTGTTTGATTGTTTTGTTTTGAATTCTCTTGCTTAGTGTTTTCTTGTTTAACAGGTTCTTGTTTAGTATTTTCTTGTTTAGGTTGTTCTTGAGGTTTAGTAGTTTCTTTATTTTCTGTTGTAGTATTTGTGCTCTTTGGATATTTATAATCTTCACATGGAATGCCGTCTTTATCATTATCTAAACGGTGCGGATCATTTCCAACACCATATCCATTTTGATCCCAGAATGCTTGAGCATCTTGTTGACTTTTAAAATGGCCACAGTTTTTTGTATCATTAGGACTCTTAGCTGCAAATGCAGAAGAACTGTACCCCACTGTTAATAGTGTTACCGCTGTTGCTGAAGCTAATAATTTTTTCATAAATTTCTTTATCCTCCTAAATGGTATGTATTTACATTGAAATATTTTACATTCTAAAAATTAAAAATACAATAATAATTTGTAGATAAATGTAATATTTCTAGATAATAATACCAAACTATTAATTCGTATATTGTCATATTATGTCGAAAGAAAATAAAAAAAGAGCCAAGGCCCTCTTTAATAACTACTAATAACCATAATCACTATTCTCACAGTAATATGAATTTGATTTAACACAACAAATATATGTTGTTTGTTGGATAAATAATGGCCTTGATGAAGCTTTAACTGAAGTGGCATTTAACATCCTCAAATAAGAAAGTCCGTGTATCTCCCTGGTGTTAATCTAATTGTTTGTGGAGTTGTGAAATTAAATGTTCTACTAGTCAATGTGACGAACGCAGCAAATATCGGGCTAAAACTAAAGCGAATAAGAGTTTTATTGTGGTTAGTTGTAAAATTTTCAAATAGAGTAATCGTAGAGTTAGATGGAATTTCAAGACTTGTAGGGTTAGTTTCTGATCCAAACATTGTAAAGGTCTCTATAAAACAGTTGGTAAAATTTGAAGAGTTACATGATTATCTTTATTGAGATCAAAATAAGCTTACACATCCAAGTCGTTGATAATAGCTAATATTTGATGATCTGTCCATTTGCCATTAATCCTTATATTTTCTTTCGCTATACCTTCTTTTTTAAACCCCACTTTTTCTAATACACGAATAGATGCTATATTATCAAGCATCGCTCCTGCTTCAATTCTATGTAGCTTTAATTCCCTAAAAGCAAAATCTACAACAAGTTGAAGAGCCTCTGTTGTATAGCCCTTTGCATTATGCTCCTTATCTAAAGTAAATCCCGTATAACAGCTTTGGAGGTCTCCCCTAACAATTTGAGTTAATGAAATGTCTCCAATCAGTTTATCATTTTCTCTTAAAAAGATTCCGAAAGGGTATACTTGCCCTTCAGCTGTCTTTTTTAGAGCTTGTTCAAGACGTATTTTTTGATGTTATTTTGTATAAAAAACTTTTGGGAGCAACCTGTTCGAAAAATTGATAAAGAATAAGCGATTGAAGGATGAAAACAGAAGACTACAAGGAAAACTGTATGAACAAATATAATGAAACAAGGCTCTTACTTTGTAGTGGTATCCACAAAGTAAAAGCCTTGTTTTTTCTACTCATTTTTTATATCAGTCTTGATTTTCCGATGGAAAGGCACAGAAAATCTACTACAGAAGTTGTGATACCTCTAGGATTAACAAATTCTTTAAATTTCTGTGTACTACGTACAAGCCCTCTACTTTTGGCACGTACCTCTAATTCAGCTCGAACTTGTATTGTATCCAGAGCCATTCTTTCTAAAGCATGCGCAGAATATTTACGATCATTAATTTCGAGTTTTTAAAACTCATTTATTGTAACTGTAAAATGTGGTTTGAATTTTACTTCGATTGTTTTGTTTTCTACGCCACCTTGGACATATAATGAGTCATTACGGGTATAGATTCGTTTCGCCGAATGCATCTTGGTTTCAAAGATGCGTTTATTTTTATAATACAAATTTAATTCAACAGTTTCCTCGTAATAACACATAATCATTACTAATTCAAAGCCTAATTTATCTATTTTATTATATCTATATGCACCTGCACCTGGAATAAAATAATCTTCTGGTTCACTCTCGAATATTTCTAATAATTCATATTCATCATATTGTATATTCAATTTAACAACTCCTTACGTGAATGGGCTCAATCCACTTTATTTATAATATTCACGATTTATTAGGTACAACGGATACAACATCGCCATTATCATTCAATACGACTCTAACATCTTTCCCATCGTATTGCCATAGACCAGGTTTATTTCCAGGTTTTTTAGTAGCATGCTTAATTGTTTCTTCTACTACACTTGGTGTTACACCACGTGGATCAACTTTTTTTAATTCCTCCATGTATTCTTTTGATCCGAATGTGTAACCATTCCTTTCAGCTCTTTCACGTGCACGCTTTGTAAGTTCTGCTCGAACCTGAATTGTATCAGGCGCCATTCTTTCAAGCGCATGTTCAGTATACTTACGCCCATCAATGACGCCGCCACCTCTTGGCATACTCCATCCAATTTCTTCTGTTACCTTTGATACTTTTCCTAAATCCTTCGCTTTTTGCTCTAATTCTCCATATTTACCAAATACTCGACCAATAACTTTAGGAGTGCCACCTACTAGTGTAGAAACAGTTCCCCATACATAATCATTCGGCTCATATTTTCTGTCTGTGAAAAATTCTCTTCCGTTATAAAGTTGCAGACCTTGTTTAATTTGCCCAATAACTGGCATAAAATCAAGTGACATGGACCCAAGTTCATTCGTACGCTTCTGTTCTTCCAGATATTCTTTCATTTTTTCAGGTGGTACACCAAAATCCTTAAGACGATTTGTTAAACCGTCCATGTTTCCGACATTTTTAGCTACGTTAGATGTATCAATTTTATATCCCGCAATCTTATTAGCGGAATCTAAAAGGTGGTTCGTAGCGTCGATACCTGACATGATATCTGTGTGAAGAGTTGGGAAGGCTTGTTGCGCTTCTTTAATGTGTGTAGAAACACTTCTTGTTAAGTCTTCGACCATCAAAGCTTGCTTATGTAAAGATTTAGCTGCTGTATCTACTGATTTAGCAAATTTATCTACACTTTTATTAAAGGTGTGTAAATCTTTAGCCATGGATTTATATGCGGGTATCCTACCCTTGAAATCTTCATGCCAATCTTTTATTTCTGTTGCAGTATCCTTTAATCCATTTGCTTGTTTTTTTAATTCATCTTTCGGTAAGGAATCTATGAATCCTTTTATCGGTTGAACATATGCTTCATCTATTTCTACAGGAAAACCATAAGCCGCGTCTAGTTGTGCGGCAAAAATCTGTGCATATTGGTCCATGAATTCTGCCACGAGTTCTACTACTTGTCTTTTCGTTTCTGGTATCAAATCTTTAGCAGCTTGTACATTGTTAATCATTGTACCAGAGTCTTTTGTTGCTTTATCTAAAACCATAATACTATCTTTTAATAACATAAACTTATGGATTTTACTAAAATCATCCTCCATCATTTGCAAGTTCGTGAGGATAGATTGATATTTTACTTGTACATTTGGGTCAGCTTCTTTTGCGTTTATGTTATCAACTAAGCTTTGTATATGAGATCCTTTTAAAGTCGTTAGGAACTGATTCAAACTTTGTGTCAATTCGCTAGATTCTAGTATAGCCGTATCGATATTCTTCGCTTGATTAGCATCAGCTAAGCGTTTTGAGTGTTTTTGTATTAATTCTAGTCCGAATTTCAAATCGTTTACATCTTGACGAATCGCATCCATTTTATTGGATAAAGATTGATCAAACAAAACTACAAATAGTTTTTTTACAACGTATGTCTTTCCGTTATAATTTACTCTAAACCATAACGGATCATCTTCTCCCACTACTTCAAGAACTTCATCGTCTCCAACTTGAATAGGATTATATCCTTTTAAAACTGTTCTTGAACCGTATATATTATGATCAAATGAATTAATTTTTACCCAGCCTTTGACCATCTTTCCTGTTCTGTCGAATTGAAACTGTTTACCTTTATAAGTTACATCACCTTTTTGAATTGCCCCTTCATCGTTTGCGAAGTACCAATGTGTAGCCTGCGGGAACCAGCCTTTTTGGGCTGCACCAGTTGTTCTATTAAAATAATAGTCCTTCCCGTCAACGGTATTCCATCCCACAGCTAGATTACCATTTTTATCGAAGAGATAGGTATCATCCCCTGAACGTAATAATCCAGTATGTTTCACGCCTGGTTTGTCATAATAGTATTTCTTTTCTCCATCTACAACCCATCCAACCGATTTATTGTTTTTTATACCTGATGTTTCCATGATTGTTCTATATAAGAACACAGAAAATTGCTCTCTTGTGACAAGTCCATTTGGATTAAAATTTCCATCACCAGTACCATTTGTAATTTTATTTCCAGCTAATATTTTGACATATTCGTTAGCCCAATGACCTTTCATATCCGTAAAGTCAAAATTCCCTTTCGGTTTTAAATCGAATGTTCTGACAAGCACTGTAGCCATTTCAGCACGCGTCATATTATTTTTCGGATTGAATTGTTTCTCTACATTTACGCTAAATATGCCCCGTGCAGTAAGTGCCAAAATTTCCTTTTTAAAATTGCTGTCACCAATATCAACAAATGGATTATTGGTACTATCTTGCGGTTTTAAATATCGATACAAGAATGCAGCAAGATGTTCGCGAATAATAGGATCCGTAGCACCGAAATATCCATTTCCGTATCCTGTTATAATCTTATTTTCAGCCATATACATCATTTCTTTATATGCCCAGTGGGTTTTAGGAACGTCAATAAAAGATGATGAATTCACTTGACCATTTTGTTCTGCATACGCTGTTCCTACTGTACTGAATAATAAAATACATATCACAGAACTTAAAAATAATTTCTTAATTGTATTCATAATAGATCTCCTATTCAATTTTTAAAAATATAATTGCAAAATCAGCACTTATTTTATCCTTCATTTACGGCGTCTTATATAATTATCAAATTTCTATTCATACTAATATTTCGCATAAGGACAACCTAAGTCATTCTGTCTAAACAATAATTAATTCATAAGATGTTTCATGTTTTAAATGTAGTAGCCCGTTTATGGAACCTTCTTAATAAACAGTAAAACCAAGTTTTTTAATTTGAAAATCCCTTAGTCTAAAATTCGCATTATGTTGACGAGATCCATAATAATACTAATCTCCTTTCTCTTTGACGCGGCCTATTTGATTTAAAACTTCGACTTCCTCTGTAAACATTGGTGCATAGGTAGAAAGTAATTAAAATAATGATAATATAAGTCCTATGGTTTTCTTCATACTCGCATCTCCTTATCAATTCGTAAAAAACTTTTTAATTATATATTAGGTTTATTTACTATTAAAATAAAAAAATATAAATATGCATAATTGCATATTTACCTTCTCAATAGAGTGTACTCTATTGAGAAGCTTACAAGTTATTGATTTTAAAGGATTTAGAGTTTCTCAAATACACTTATCAAAATCGAAGCGTGGTATTTAATTTCAGATTGGCCCTTGAAACTCATAATCGTTTCCGTACCCCTATAATGCTATTCATTTTTTTATACATTCCTATCCTAGTGTGGGTTGCAGAGTTTCCGTTTTTTACTGAATTAGCCGAAAAAATCACGCTAAGCAAAAAATATAATAAGCTGTCGATATAGACAGCCCTTTACATAATTATCGTTATTGGAATCAAAATAAGCTTACACATCCAAACTGTTGATAATAGCTAATATTTGATGATCTGTCCATTTGCCATTAATCCTTATATTTTCTTTCGCTATACCTTCTTTTTTAAACCCCACTTTTTCTAATACACGAATAGATGCTATATTATCAAGCATCGCTCCTGCTTCAATTCTATGTAGCTTTAATTCCCTAAAAGCAAAATCTACAACAAGTTGAAGAGCCTCTGTTGTATAGCCCTTTGCATTATGCTCCTTATCTAAAGTAAATCCCGTATAACAGCTTTGGAGGTCTCCCCTAACAATTTGAGTTAATGAAATGTCTCCAATCAGTTTATCATTTTCTCTTAAAAAGATTCCGAAAGGGTATACTTGCCCTTCAGCTGTCTTTTTTAGAGCTTGTTCAAGACGTATTTTTTGATGTTCTTCTGTATAAAAAACTTCTGGGAGCAACGGGCAAACTCGTTGAAAAAATTCGCGATTTCTAATATGTAAGTTAGCTAACTCGTTAGCATCAGCGGTTTTATAAAGCCGGATATAAATGTGCTTCCCTACTAGTTTCATAACATCCCTCCAACATTTTTTATTACAATTTTATATGTCTAATGAGGAAAAAGTATACCGTATACTATATACAGTTGGATAATATCAGGAAGCATTTTGCACGAAAGAAAAGACACTCCATATGAGTGTCTTTTCCAATAGTTTTTAGCAGAAGCAAGAAGCTCCAACGATGATTAATAAAATGAATAACACAACTAATAAAGCAAAGCCTCCCGAGAAGCCACAACCGCCACAACTACCACCATAACCCATAATAGTTCCTCCTTTAGATAAGAGGGGAAAACTAAGGTTCACTCATGTATTTTAATGGATTCGTTTTATCTTATGTTTTTTCGTATTGATTGAGCAGGTCCTTTCGAAAACTATTCACATATTAACTATATTTTTAAAAATGAATAATTTAACTATAACAATAAATAGATAAATTAATATAATGTATTAATTCTAAAAGAAGGGAGGAATAGCCATGCAATTAGTTTGTTTTAAAATAGTAAGTGGTCAGTATTTCTTGTTTGTAGAAGGTATTCAAATTCCTGTACCAATTCCAGCAGTTGCTGCAGCTTTATTAATTGGTTTAGGAGTAATTCCACTTTGTTCTTAATGTAAGGAATTCAAATCATTCCTATCTTTCCATTGGAAAAGCCTCAAGTATAGGAATACTTGAGGCTTTCTTTATATTAAAGAAAAAACACCTTACAGCGCTTGAAGATCTCCTGATTTAACTAATGCGGCCGTTACATCATCACCGAAAGTATTGAGACAGAATACTTGCTCTTCTACCGTATCCATCACTGTAGCTTCACCTATCACGCCACCTTGAAGTTTAATAAAATAGTTATGTTCTTCTACAATTTTACTAAAATCTCCATTTGCCCATCTTTCAGTAATTGCTAATAGTTCTTCTTTGTTCTTGAAATTGTTTCCGTTTAGAATGTTTCTTACTTTCTCTGCATTCTTTTTGGACATAGGGGTTGCTCCCTTTCCTTCACACGCTTTTACTTTTTGATGAGTCATACTATGCATAGCTGAAATCACTTCTTCTTCAGTAGAAGTTACTGTAATGTGAAGTTGTGCATTTGAGCCTTTCACTTCTGCTTCATTCGATAGTGTGTCTTCTTTATTAACCTCTGCAAAAACATGGTCCTCACTCTGAAGCGGGACTTCAGCAAACTGTAACATTCCATAAGTCATACCAGTTGCAAGTACTACTCCCCCTATAATAGATGCTAGCCAATACGTTAGCTTCTTGTCCATCTTCATTTCCCCTGTCTTCGTTTACATACATTAACTAAAGAATATCATATTTAATTCCTTTTTATTGAAGAGTCTCTAATTTCTACTATCTAAAAATATTCTCATCGTCTAATGTAATACGATATAATCATTTTATAATACAAAAAAAACATATTCTCATTCCCTATTTTTTTGGAGGTGATTGTCTTGAATAAAAACATCAATCTACTTCTTCAAATAATAATTGGAATTATAATCATGATTGCACCTATTCTCATAACAGGATCTATATACGATGTCACTAAATCATTTGGTGAACTATTAGTGGCAGAACTTATTATAAGAACACTTTCTCTCATTATTGGACTTTTAGTTATTAGCACAGCTTTGCATTGTTATTCTCAATAATTATTCACGTTCAAAAAATACAATATTTCACATACCAATTCTTATGTATGAAGACAACTAAAACAAGTGTTACAAAAAAATATAAAAAAGACATCTTTTCTAGGGAAAGATGTCTTTTTTATATAAACCTTAATGTTCGTTCTGTAAAACTCTCGCTTCCTTTACTCCTTCTTTCTCTTCTTTTAAGAATAACGATACGATAAATGCAACAATAATAAAGATTAACCCAAGTGCAAATGCACCTTGGAACCCTGAAGTTAAACCGTTTAACTTCTCTACTGGATTCAGTGGATTTGCGGAGCTTTCCATATACTTAGTTGTTCCTGAAGACATTTTCGAAATAAAGATAGCTGTACCAATTGCACCAGCTACTTGTTGCAACGTATTAAACAGTGCTGTTCCATGCGGATATAAATCTGGTGTTAATTGATTTAAACCGTATGTTTGTGCTGTCATGACAAACATAAGTCCAACCATTAATACGCTATGCATAACAATAATTTGTAACATTGATGTATCAGGAGTAATGCCTTTAAATAAGAACATTGCAATCCCTACTAACACAATGCCGGGAACGATAATAACTTTCGGACTAAATTTATCAAATAGTTTACCTGCGATTGGTCCCATTATAGCGCTAATAACACTTCCTGGAAGCATGATAATTCCTGATTTAAAAGCTGTAACGAGTAAAACGGTTTGCAGGAACATCGGTAATAAAGTCATCGTTGAAAATAACGACATCATCACAATGACAATTAATCCGACTGATAATGTAAACATCGGAACTTTAAATGCGCGTAATTCTAAAATTGGATTCTCAATTTTTAATTGTCGAACGACAAAAATACATAATGAGATAAGCCCAACAATTAAAGCACCATATACTTTCGTATCAGACCATCCTAAATCACCTGATGCACTAAAGCTATACACAAATCCGCCAAATCCTAATGTCGATAAAAGGATTGATGGGTAATCTACTTTTGGCCTTGTTAACTCTGAAACATTTTGAATGTACTTCATCCCAATCATAATGGAAATGATCACGACAGGAATAACAATATAGAATAACCAGCGCCAATTTAATGAATCCACAATTACTCCAGATAATGTAGGACCAATTGCCGGAGCTGCCATCATCACAAGTGCGATTAATCCCATTGTCGCACCACGTTTTTCAGGCGGACAAATAATTAAAATCGTATTCATTAATAACGGTGAAATTAACCCTGTCGCTACCGCTTGGACAATACGGCCGATTAATAAAACAGAAAATGTTGGTGCAAATCCCGCAATTAATGTACCAGCTAAAAACGTTACCATAGCGATCAAAAACATTTGTCTCGTTGTGAGCCATTGCTGAAGTAACGCTGTAATTGGGACTAAAACCCCAACCACCAACATGTAAGCTGTAGAAAGCCATTGAATCGTTGAAGCTGTTACGTCAAATTCCTTCATTAATACTGTTAACGCATTACCAAGTAATGTTTCATTTAATAATGCAACCATTGCTCCTAAAAGTAACGCAATTAAAATGGGGGTATGTTTCAAATTAGAAGTATCAACTTTACCACTTGCGGGGCTCTTAGTTGTCATATTCATTTACAGATTCTCCTCCTGTTTCTTACTTAAAAAACTTTAAATACACCAGAACACATGTAATATAATATACATATGTAGATTAAAAAGGGAGAATCAATTTTCAACCACTGTATATTTAATCTACAAAAAAGGAGAATTGTAGATGAATGATAACGAAAAACAACTTGATTTACGTATTAGACGTACACATAAATTACTGTGGGATTCCTTATTTGAATTAATGACGCAATCAAAACAGAAATATAGTACGATTACGATTAACCAAATATGTGACCGCGCTATGGTACACCGAACAACCTTTTATAAACACTTTGAAGATAAAGATGCTTTATTAACATTTGGATTTAAACGATACGGCAAGATGATTGCTGAAATACCGGTTTCAGATCGATTAAGTAAACCATTTCAAGTAATGGAACAATTCCTACATCATGAAGAACTCGGTAAAATATTAGAAACGCAAATGTCTGATGAACAATTTATTACCCGTACACATTATTTAAGTCACGAAACGAGAAAACAAGAAATAGAAGCATTAAATCAACTTTGCAAAAACCATACGATACCAAATGATTTAATCATTGAGTTTTATTCAGGGGCAATCACCTCATTAAGCACATGGTGGTTTAAAAATAAAAAAAGCGTTTCTGCTGCTGAAATGGATAGGTATCTCCACCAACTTATTAATCGGGATATTTTTCAGTTTGAAGAGGAATAAGACTACACCTTTTCAATCATGCAATCAAATTGACCACAAAATAGGAATATGATATATTTTCCGTAGAATACTATATAAGTATGACATCAAATAAAATGGCATATAATAAAAAGAAGAGATGCGCTAACATCTCTTCCCTAACTGCTACCGCTTAGGGTGGTGGTTATTATAAGCTATTTCTTTTTGCGGAACCCACCCTTTTGCTTGTGACGGCGCGGAGTGGGTTTTTTGTTGTCCTTATCCAGAAGTTGCTTCCGCAAAAAATACGCTGAAACTTCGCGCACAGTCGCTTTGACAAACTCTTTTACAAGGTCAAACAAAAACTCCATATTATCACCTCCTTTCCTTCCGAATAGAAAGAAGGGATAACCATCCACCCTCACAATATGCAGTTGACTTTATTTTATCAAATGATTGTAAAGATATTATGTAAACAAAACAAATGAAATTTTACATAGAAAAATATGAGTTTATATTATTTTCATTTTTAATAAGACTTTTTTAGATGCTATCTTCAAATAAGGTAACATCTAAAAATTGTGCAAAGAAATTTCCACCTAGTATCTTCTTATATTTTATGTAGTCTGCGTATTTAATCTTTTCTACGTTCTTTAATTACTTATTGAATATAGTCATACAGATTTTTCGCTAACAATAAACAAGTTACTGTAATGAAAAGAGCACGAACATACCCGCTCCCTTTTTTTATAGCAAATTTGGAGCCAACAATCCCTCCAGCAATTTGAGCAATCCCCATTATAAAACCATATGCATAGTTTACTTGCCCTACATACATAAACATCAACAATGCACCAACATTACTTCCTAAATTAAGAAGCTTCGCATTACCTGCTGCTTTTAAAAAATCATACCCAATAAATAAAAGAGAAAACATTAAAAACGAACCTGTTCCAGGACCTAGAAATCCATCATAAAAACCAATAGCAAAAATAAAAAAGGTAAAAATAATGACGTGTCGACCAGACAATTTCTTATGAGTGGAAATACTACCCCAATCCTTTTTGAATATCGTATAAATAGCGACCGCACCAAGCATAATCAACATCAATGGCTTCAGTACTTCTGGATTCATTAAATGAACGGTCCATGCCCCTATTATGGAACCTATGAAAGTGAGCGGAACTAATTTAAACGCCGATTTCAAATCAAGATTACCAGAACGATAAAACACAATATTACTAGTTGCACTCCCCATTGTTGATGCTAATTTATTCGTGGCTACTGCACTTGCTGGATTCAATCCTGTAAATAATAAAGCTGGTAAAGCAATGAGTCCGCCACCACCTACAACTGAATCAATAAATGCAGCTACAAATCCAAAAACAATTAAAATCATTAATACAGATGGGTCTAAATAAAAATCCATACTAGTAGCCTCCCCTTTAGTCACTATTGTAATAGTAACTATCAATTTGCTAAATGTAAAGAGTTATTGTAACGTTGAAATATAAAGTGAAACTTTAATCAGTGGGGGTTTTGTTCATCCCCCACTGATTATTAGCCTTCACCAATCGGGCTTTTACGGGCAGCCCGCCCCCCACCTAACTTCTTTGCTTCCGCTGAATTTTGAGGTGGGGGTCTTACTGCCCGTTAAAGCGGGATAAAAGCAAACATCGGAGGACGAAAAAAGTGGACTACATAGTGCAACAGCTTAAAAAAATTGGTTTCAATGAATATGAAGCTAAATCTTATGTATCTCTTGTTAAACAGGGGCCTGTCACAGCCTATCAAGTGAGTAAGGATTCGGGTGTCCCAAGAGCGCGAATTTATGAGATTTTAGGTAACCTTGTAGAAAAAGGAATTGTCATGAAAGAAGAAATAAATGACACCACTCGCTATTCACCTCTACCTGTTGAAATCTTTTTACAGAAGGCGCAATCAGAATGGCAGTCTACATATGAAGGAATAAGTGATTCATTAAAAAAACTAGAAACTTCCGAAGAAAAAACAGATAATCGAGTGATTACTTTAAAAGACAATCAAACAATCATTAGCTATTGTCAGGCATTAATAAAAAAAGCAGAACGACGTATTGTCATTTCAATGTGGGATGAGATGTATGAAGCGTTAAAAGAAGATCTATCTGAAGTAGCTGATAAAGTTACAATACAAGGTATTACCCTACATGTTGAAAATCCCATTAAAAATCTAGAAGCCCATCGCATAACACCTTATACAGAAACCTTGTCTACAGAACATTGGTTTATTGTATCGATAGATTCTAAAGAGATGATTTATGGACCATCACTTGAAGAGCGTAATATTGCTTTTTATACAGATGACCCCGTTCATATATACTTATTAGAGGATTATGTATGGCATGATGTTTTAGTAAATCGACTTGTCCGACGTAGCCAAGATGACTTGCAGCAATGGATTACTGCAGAGAGAAAGTCTTTCTTTATGGGGAAATAAGAAGCATATTCAAGAGCAAACCAAAAGATTTGCGTATTAAACCTAACAACTTCTCCGTACAAAAATAGCCGACTATTATATAGTAAATATTCGGCTATTTTTGTATAAATTTATACAGACGCTGCCATTATCCCAGCGATTAATGAGATAAACGCTTCTCCCACTCTTTCACCTTTTCAATTGTTACATCTAATTTTTTAGCTATTTCTTCTACACTCATTCCTTTAAAGAGCATTCCAGCTGCCGAAAGTGCTTTATCAATTTCTTCTTGCTTCTCTTGTTCATATAAACGACCTACTTTTGTCATCCGTAACCACTCCTTTACCTTTTTATATGCCTTCTTCTATTTTATCATCAAATCTCCACAAACCGCCCAAACTCCTTCAAAAACCTCAGCTTAAAACTCCCCACAGGTCCATTCCGATGCTTCGCCACATGAATCTCCGTCATCTCTTTCTGCTTCGTTTCCTTATCGTAATAATCCTCGCGATACATAAGCATAATGACATCCGCATCTTGCTCAATTTGTCCTGTCTCTCTTAAATCAGATAAAAGAGGTCGCTTATCTTGCCGTGACTCTACAGAACGAGACAATTGCGACAACGCTACTACACAAACATTTAATTCACGTGCTAATTGCTTAAGCTTACGCGAAATTTCACTAATCTCTTGAAATCGATTGCCCTTATGCTTCGGATCGCCCGTAATAAGCTGCAAGTAATCTACAATAATTAAAATCTTTTTATCACTATGCTTCCTCTTTAACTTACGAGTTTGCATCCAAATATCTTGCACCGTAACACCTGCATGATCGTAAATCTCAAGTGGCAATTCACCAATCTCCGCAAACGCCTTACTCACCTTTTCCCAGTCTTCCATCGCAAAACGATGCTTCGGATTTTTCAGTCTACCTCCTGACACTTCACCTACGCAAGACGCCATCCTTTTTAACAATTGCTTACTACTCATCTCTAACGAAAACACTCCTACCGCCGCTCCAGACTTCGCCGCATGCAGCCCCACATTTAGCGCAAACGCAGTCTTTCCCATAGAAGGACGCGCACCAAGTACAACAAAATCACCTTCCTGCAATCCGCACGTCATTTTATTTAGCGATGTATAACCAGTCTCAATACCAGTAATCTCTTTCGCATCTTGATGAAGCTCTTCATATAAATCAACTAGCGCATCCTTCAAATCAAACTCACATACACAGTCCTTCTCCTCTAACTCACAAAGTGCTGTAATCGTCTCACCAATAATTTTCTCATTCTTCTCCGTAATAAGACGCTCTCCCATCTTGTGCCCGAGAACACCTGCCTGATACATTTTCCAGGCACCTCGAACAAGCCCCTCATAATATGAGAAGTTGCTAGTAGTAGGAACACCATCCATTAACCCTATAAAATACTCCATTCCCCCGATGCCCTTCAAAAAATTCGGGTCCAACCTAGAAGTGAAAGTCACAAGATCAATCGGTTGCCCCTCGCCCTCCATCTTTCGCATTAACTGAAAAATAGACTTATGTACTGGCATTGAAAAATACTGCTCCGTCAAACGGCACTCCTTAATAAGCTCTCCATCAAGTAATAGAGAACCTAACACCGTCTTCTCCGCCTCCACATTTTGAATACTCATGGCCGCCACCCGCGCTCCGCTAAAAAGCGCTGCAACTCTTCCTCAGATGGCGCATTCTTCTCCCACTCCTCACACCTCGCCAAAAACTCCTCCGTCTCCCCCGTACTAACAGACGATCCCTTCTTCCTAAAGCTCGCCGTATCCGCCTCAACCTCAGAAACTTTCGTAAACCCTTTCCCATGCCAACCTCTCAAAATGCCCTTCACATAAGCAACCGTCCTCTTATTATTCTCAAACGCAATTTGAAGAGCCTTCAGCACAAGCTCCTCTGACAAATCTTCCATCCACGCACTCAGTTCCTCCACAGTATGAGGAGACAAACTACCGAAATGTTGCTCATAAAACGTGAACACCTTACTTCCCGTCTCTTCCTGAACAACCTCTTCTTCCTCTGTCTCCTCACAAATTGGCTCAACATCATCCACAGCCAAATCACTCGGCATACCGAAATGTGCTAAAAGCATCGGAACATTCAGCTCCTCCTCTACACACTTCTGAAGAAACATATGTACAAACTCCTTATTCTTCACACCCTTCAGCTCACGAAGCACACACTTCTCCACATTCGTATTCGTCACAGGATTATAACGAAGCCAATTCAAAACGAATAACTCCCGCGTATCCGCATCATAAAGAATCTTCCCATAATCAACAAAACGCTGCACAAGCTTATCAACAGTCTCCCTGTTATAACCCGTCTCCATCTCAGCTAACCGCTTCGGAAAAGGAAAAATCCCGCACTGCGTCGTCTTCGAACAAGTTAATAAGTAAACATAAAAATATCGCTCCTCCGGCGTCAAATCCAAAACAAAATCATCCTGCCAAAAATTCACCTGCACATTACGATACACTGCCATCCCAATTCCTCCCGTCTTCGTTCAAAAGCGAAAGCCTCTTCATAATATATATGGGAGGACGGCCAGGTTTTTGGCGTGTTATTTCAAAATTTTTTTCGACTCCTACTACGGTGTTTGTTGGTGTTTTTGTTTTGTTATGTTTTTTCTTAGTGATTTATTACTTGGTAGGGGCTTGTAAGGGGCTTAGGAGGGGTTAGTTATCGGTTACTTCGATTAGGAAAACTCGATCTGAGAAGCCACCTCGTTCTTCTGCTTTCTTTTTTCGGATGCTGTTGATTTCTTCTAGTGTTGTGCCTTCGTGTTCGGCTAGGGCGTTTATTAGTTCTAGTAGGTCGGATAGTTCTTCGAGTTTATGTTCTTTTGTGTCTGCTTCTAGGTATTCGGTTAGTTCTTCTTGTGTTTTGTTGCAGATTTCTTTTATGTATTCTTCTTCGGGTAGGATTCTTGTTGTGGGTGTTTTTCCGTTGGATTTTATTATTTGTGGGATTTTGTTTCTGATTAGTTTGTTGTAGGTTGGCATGTGGGTTTCCCTCCGTTTGATTTTTCTTCTATTATAATGGAAAAGCAGTTTAACTAGGTGTTAAACTGCTTTGTTGCTTCTTATTAATTAATATCAATTTTTTCTACTAACATTGCTGGAATACTAATTTCGCCACCCATAGTAGATTTATAAGTATATATACCTGCAGATTTCCCCTTAACAGTAACATTATCTTTTTCTAACACTCTTGAATTTAGAATGTCACTTTTATAAACAACGTATAATACTTTATCGTAATTTCCATTAACCGCTATTCTTAATTGAGTCTCACCTTGTCCTTCCATTACTTGAAGAACTTTTCCTGTAAATTTAGCTTTCTTTCCTTTAAAATCATCCGGTGTTCTAGCTAATTGATCATATGTAATTCCTGTTTCATATCCAATGCGCTCTTCTTCCTCTTTTGCTGCTTTCTCCGCTGCTGCTTTCTCTGCCGCCGCTTGTTCTGCTGCTGCCTTCTCCGCTGCTGCTTTCTCTGCTGCTGCTTTCTCTGCCGCTGCTTTCTCTGCCGCTGCTTGTTCTGCTGCTGCCTTTTCCTCAGCTGTTAACTCTTTCTTCTGCTCAGCTTTAGCTGGTTTAGCCACAGCTTTTGTCTCTTCTGCCTTTTTCGTATCATCAGCAGTTACACCAACTAAAACAAACATTGCTATTACACCTATTCCATAGAACTTTAACACACTTTTTCTATTTCGTTTTCCTTCTTCTCCCCATCTAACTACTAATTGAGGTTTAATAATCCCAATAATTAATGCTATTAAGCATACAACAAATAATAATGCAAATAAAGTATTCAAATCGCTTATCCCTCTCACTTTTTTATTTAATTACAATTAATTTCATTCAAACTATATATTCCCATGTTTTAATGTTTTTTTCAACACAAAATTATTTGATTGATTTGTCAGATAATAAAAATTAACACTTATCAAATAAACTACCTGTAAAAATACTTATAAAGGTAGTAAACGGAAGGATTTGTATTACAATGATGATCAATGAAAAAAGAATAAAGCATGATATCGAAAATAGTTTTTAGTCTTAATAAAACAGAAAGACAGATTCCCCATTTTATTACTAATAGGGAAACTGTTTACTTACAGGCTATATTTTATTGATTGCTTCTTTTATATACTGTTCTTCCTCACCCGTAAAAAGAGTGGGGAATTCGGCTAATGGGATTTTTGATTGTTTGATTATATCCTCTATATCACTTTGAGAGATATCAAGATAGTTCGTTACCTCTTCTATTACATTGAAAAACTCCTTCAAAGTAACTTGAACTTCATGATGACTCGGATCCTTCTCTTCCTCCTTATACTTTTTCAACGTCCCTATCACATCCATAAAACGCCGATCAAATTTCTCTTTTAGTTCCTTATTATTATAAAAAGCTCGAACACTATCCGTTGAAAAATGTTCCTCTAGCCATTCCTTATTTTCTTTCTCCCATATAAAAGTTTGCAAAAACGAAGAAAACAAAGCGACATCCACTCGTTCTTCCTTTTGAAACTTCTTCGTCATCTCATCCATATGCGAAAGTACCTTCGCAATTCTTTCTTGCTCCGCCAAAAGCAATTCCCTTTGAAAATGCATTTGTCTTAAAAATTCTTCCGTCTCTATATCACGCTGCAATATAATATTTTGAATTTCACTAAGTGAAAAACCGAGATGCTTAAACGATTGAATTTGCTGCAGCACATACAAATCATCTTTCGTATATAACCGATGCCCACCCTCAGTATAATCGCTCGGCTTCAATAAATTAATCTTGTCATAATAACGAAGCGTCCGCACCGTAACATCCCCAACACTTGCAAACTCACTAATCATCCACGCCATATCATCACCTACTCTGATAACTTCTGTTTTACATACTGAAGCATACGAGAAAAATTCATCTCGGTCTGCCTACAATATTGAAACAAACCTAAAACAATCAATACAAAAGGAACATTCCCTCTATACCGATTGTCATACTCACTAATACCATCATAAAAGTACTCATACTTTCGTCTTCGTAAAACGATATAAATCGCAATAAATAACACTGTGACCACAATAAAAATCCGCTTTCCCCTTATCTCCACTTCTTGTTTCATCACCTATTCTCCTTCCACCGCATACTTATCTTCTTTAAATAACGGTATTCGAATGAAATAGCGATATGGTTCGTCGCGTATTACTTTCCACGCAACAAAAATCACTTGAACTACCTCAAAAACAAATACGATTCAAAACAAAACATCACTAATACGCGAACTAATATTAAATAGAAGAAAGATTAACAAATGAAAGTTGAACGCCTTTCGGCAATGGTATTTGTACATCTCATTTTTCCGTGCCAGTGTAATGTACATGAGTAGTGGTGAAAAGATTCCTATTGCGGCTGAGAGTAATAGCATGATGATGGTGTTTCTTTTTTCTTTTCTGGTGGTTTTCATGAGTAGTTTTGTCCCCCTTTTTATTTTGTCTTCTTTAGGTTAGGGGGTGACGTTGGGGGAGGTGCAAGGAAGAAATTTATATATGTTTGTTTTTTAATCGAAAATTTATTAACTAGCTTTTCAATTCTTCAATATTGATATCGTTCTTTAATACATGCTGTAGGCTGCCGAAAAAAGTGAAGTAAATAAAAAACAACTCCATAATCTACTTCTAGTGTATATTTTGGAACTAAATACCCCAAAACACTACTAATCTTAAATGTATATAAAATAAGTTTTTTCAAAGTATTATTTCATAAAAAAAGGGCCAAAGAAATACTTCCCTGGGCCCTTAATGATTCTTATTATTTATTCTAATTCTCAATGATAGCTCCGAACCAAATCCCCATTAATTTATACTCATTACTCCAGCGTTATCTAATATTAATTTTTTAATAGGTACCTGTAGTTAAACAATACAATAGTCTTATAGCCATTATGGCGATTTAAAACCGGCGCTCCGACTCAATAATTCGCTTCATTTCCTCAATCTCATCATCAACAAACTCAGGAACAAGATAGCCTCCATCAATTGCTTCCCTCATCCGTTCTTCTTTTTCAGCCAGCTTTTCATAAATCTTTTGATCAATAAAATTATAAATTTCCCCATCGCTCACCGTCATCAAATAGTAATATCGTGTACTTTGATTTTCAAGCAATCCAAGTCGATGAATACGATCACGTGATTGTAGCATAAAGGTCAAGTTATAGTTATATTCAAAGTAGATTGCATCATGGACAATATTGTGTAGAGACACAGATTCTCCAAGCGTGTTCGGATTGGATACTAGCACTTGTATTTCATCTGTGTTCTCTTTAAATTTGTGGATGATATCGTCGCGTTCAGCACGAGGCGTGCCGCCATAAATTACTTTTGTATTAATGCCTCTTTCATTTAATACACGAGTGATTTTCTTCAATGTATTTACGAACAGCCCCCATACTACGACTTTCCTATGTTTCTTCACTATATCCATCACAAGTTCAATACCTGCATTGAATTTAGGGGAATCCACATTTGCTAAATCCCAATCACTTACTTCACCAATGACCGCTTGATGAATGCTTTCTTCTAGCTCTTTTCTTGCCTTCGCACTGACCTGATCATAGGAATCATTATCTATACTGGCATCTTCACTAAAACCTAGATCACTGTAATTTATCGCCTGATTGACAATTTCAGGGTTGGTTGATAATTGAATCATTCTTATCCAGGTCGCTAGTGGATTTTGCGTTTTTGTGTATAGTATTTCCGCTAGACGAAGCTGTTCTTTAGATGGAGGTATTTTTATAATATTGTCTTTATCGGCTGGTGGAACACCTAAATCTTCCTTGCTAGTTCTCCAAAAATAAGGAGCCAATTTTTCATTAATCTCATCAATTTCCCAACTATCGGGATTTTTCAGCATATTCTGCTCAAATCCAAAATATGCACTATATTCCTTTTTAAATAAGATATTTAAGAAGTTATATATATCTAAATAGCCATTAGGAATAGGGGTTCCTGTTAAGACGTAGCGATAATCGACCTTGTCTGCTATTTCTAAAGCAGCAAGGGCCCGTTTAGCCTGCACCCCTTTTACACGATGGACCTCATCATAAACGAGCATAGTATCCGAATCATTGGCTAAGCATTTTATGATTGAATCTTTAAACTTTGGTAGTGATTCATAGTTAATCAAAATCAAATTTGCAGAAGACCACTGAGCTTCTAGCGCATATTTATTCCCACCAATAGATTCATCATGGACACTAAGCGCTCTTAAATTTTTTTTACTTTGAAAGACAGCTTGAAACTCTTCCTTCCAAGACATAAAGGCGTTAATTGGACTAACAACTAATAATCGCTTAATCGGTTCCTCTTTTCGCTTGCTATTTAGATAGGCGAAAACACCTAATAACATAGCCGTTTTCCCTGCTCCTGGAACGGAAAAATTTGCCGCTCTTTTTTGTGTGAGCATATACATAGCTGAGCGAAGCTGTAATGCTTTTAGAGGTCTGGAAACTTCTGCCTCCACGACTTCCTTAAACTCCTCAAACTCTTCATCCCACCTGCTATCTTGATTCTTCAAGGTCAAGCCTGATTTTCGATATTCTTCTATGGAATACTTCTGACCATTAATATAGCTATCTACACGTGAAGAAACGATAAAGTTGAACTGATGTTTATCTGCTTGCTTATTGGCAAGTTCGATTATCCTTTCAATATCTCGATAAGTTAAATCTCCCCTGAAAAATGGATAGCCCTTGTCTTCATCTACATAAAAGCTGAATTTATTCCTAAAGGTCTTTTTTGTACTTACTTCATCTTCGCTTTTATCAACGAAAAAGAAATGTATATCGTTCATATCAAAAATAATGGAATTATTATCAGGGTTTGGTATTCTTTGAATCTTTCCTATATCAAACTCTTGTAGAAGAGGATAGATAATTTCTGTGGCATCAATCACTTGAACACCTGGATAATTATCGTTCCATAAAAGAGAAAACTCTTCTGCTTTCTGATTTATACGAGAACGAACATTGATACTTACGTCCCAAGAAAAATCCACATCAAAGGAATCAAAATTGTTCTCTATAGCATTTGCTGTTTCATTGAGTGAACCATTAAAATAAATGATATCCCCCTGCTTATCTTCAAATAATCCCCATTTTGTGTGGAACAAACCGTTTTTCACTAGACCAAACTTCACATCTGCTTTTCCCTGTGATATCAAGTAGGCTAAATTTCCTAGACGTTGCTTATCAATCTGGGTTAACGTTTCCCCTTTTGAGCGTTCATGATATCCTACCTTAATTTCTTCAAAATCCTTTTCTGAAATATGTTGAGAAATGATGAATTGAACATAGCCATCATTTTCAGCAATCCTATCTAATCCTTCAGCGTATATAGAAAGTGCTTTACAAGAAAAATAGCCACTCACTCGTTTATAGCTAATAGATTCACCCAATATTGGATTATAAAATTCATCTGAAACACTATGAATCATCGAGTTATAACTAGATTTAAGATGACCTTGCAGATTCTTTAACAAATTTACCCCTCCATAGAAAGAAGCACATCAATTTGTTTCCTTAGCTCTCCCAAACTTTCATTTAACTTCTGCCTTTCAGCTTTAGGCAATTCTTGGACAATTCTTTTATCAATTGATTCAATTGTAGTGATTGCCTTATCTGCAAGTTTTGCTGGCATGTTTTGTTCTTGACGATTTTTGGACTTTTCAGAGTGCTTGTTTGAAATCTTTTGAACTTCTGCGATTGCTTGAACTACTTCTTGATTATTATGCAAACGAGAAAACAGTTCGACATTGTTCTTGATTGGCTCTTTATTATCTAAAGCCTCTACAATTGTATCAGTTGACTCTTCCATTTCTTCAATGAATTTTTCTTCATTTTTAGTACCAACAACCGTTTTGACTATTTGTCTGAATTCTTGTTTGTAATCCTCTTTTACAGAACGCACCTGAATAATTTTTGCAAACAAGCTGTTCAATAACTGATCTGCGTTTGCTGTATTCTTGAATTTTTTATACTGAGGAAGCATATCTCGAAGTGGCCCATCTAACTCTAATTGTTTTGCCAACGCATAATTATCTGGATTGGTATTCGAGAATTCTAAGAATTTCACAATTAGCTCTGCTTCAAGCAGTAAATTGCTTACCTCATTAGGTTTTAGTCCAGCAAATTTAGAATATTCCGTTGCAGTCATAATAGTATTCACTGAAACGGTTTTGTAGGCATCGATTGCTCTATCAATCGGATCGTAATCTACTTTATCCAATCTTCCAAATTGAATCTGTAATTCCAGCGACTTAATCCGCTTTCGGTCATCAATGTTTTCTACAGATAGATCATCTAAAATAACTGCTTCGAAATATTGCTGTTCTATTATTGCAGGATCCTGATCAAGTAATCTTCTTGCTGTAAAGCGGCGATTGCCATCAATGACACGCCCATCGCTTAAAACATAGCCAGGCTGATCTTGGCCTTTCATTGCAATATCTCTTTTTAAGACTTCCATATCTTTTTTGGTCTTATCGTCATCGTTTGTTAACATATTTTGAACAATCATATTGTATTCTTCGTTATGCCCTGGGGACAATTTCCCGTTAGCACTTTCATAATTCGACAGTGCAACACCAATTCGACCATTTTGCTCATTATAATAGAGATACTTTAAAGGGATGGCGTAGGTTTTGCCACTATACTTTTCTCCACTCGCCTTTTTGATAGGAACATTAATATCATGTCCCCCATCCTTAACAAATCCTTCATTATATAAATCAAACAGATTAATATTTCCCATAAATCTTCACCCGTCCTATAAATCTATAATTTCTTTTATATATTCTACATTGAACCAAAAGCGCTGTTTTACTATACTTTGCCCTGTAGGTAACTCCACTTTGTCATCGCCATTTTTCCCACCTGGTCTTAAGTGACCGAGTGAATTAAATTTACTAGATGGTAGATTATTTTTATTGATAATCTTTCCACTCTTTTGTTCTACAGGTGTAATCTCAAGTTTTCTTTCATTGATTAAGTAGCGAACTTGATCCCACACTTCTTTCAGACCATGATTCATATCGTATTCTGACATCTTCCAAACCTTTGCATCCAAGAAAGTCATTTCACTATCATCTACACGCTTACCAGTAGGGTATTGTTGGAATATGAAGAGAATTAATGTCTTGCTTTTAAAATATTTATACAAAGAACTACTCTTCCAGGAATCCGCTGCAATCCATTCATCAAAATTAATTGGCATGAAAGACATAGCTTCAGCAGGAGTTTCCATTCCGGTTAAACGCACCGTTTTTAAAACCGCTTGTACTTTTTTATCACATAAATCCAATTTATTGTTGCTTATTTTCAACATCTTCCTAGCTAAATTTACAAAAGAGGCTTTACTATCCTTTTCAAATAATCCCAATTCATCTTTAAGTTCAGAAACTTTCTTTCCTTTATAGATAGACAGTTTTTCATCTAATTCTTTTTGAGCAAAAAGAATTAGCTCATTACTTTGACTCATAATAATATTCTCCCTAAGTTATTAATGAACAATCCTTATTAATTATAACATCAACAACCACTTTTATTAATTTACTCTTTAAATTAGAAGATGAAACACCCAGTATTTCCAGCAATAAGTAAAAAATAAAAATGAATATAACAACTATAAAATAGTCAGCTATCTTCATTTAAATAATAAGGTATTAGTAATAAAAACATTTCACCATCAAGGATGCTCAGGGAAATACTCAATCTTCCTTTTATAAACATTTTATTTTTTATAATATAATAATATTTTATGGTTTATCACCAGTTCATTTAATTATGCCTGTAACAATAGCATTTCCCATAAAGAAGTAACCCCTGCTTTCAGTTACTTCAATATTTTCGCTATTGTTTAGTTTATAACGTATTCAGTCACTTGAAAAATTATTTAATCAATTACTTATATTTTGGAATTACTTTATGTTCACATTAATTTCTTCTACTGTTATACCTTCGTGCTCGACTAGGGCGTTTATTAGTGCTAGTAGGTCGGATAGTTCTTCGAGTTTGTGTTTTTGGTTGTTACTTTTAGGTATTCATTTAGTTCCTCTTCTATTTTTTTCAGATTTCTTTTATGTATTTATCTTCAGGTAGAATTTTTATTGTGGGTGTTTTTTATTACTTGTGGACTTTAGTCTCGGATTAGTTTGTTGTAGGTTCCCTTGGTTAAGTTTTTCTTATTACAATGAAGCAGTTTAACTAGTTGTTAAACTGCTTCATCACTTCTTTTATATAGTTTTCTTCTTCGTTTATGAAGAGTGTTGAAATTTTGGATAGTTGTATTTTAACTTACCAACTATATTATTCTACAAAAATTTAATTTTGTAGTGAATTTATTATACCTAATACAGTATCCTTATTAGCCCAGAAAGTCCTTCTCACTTCTTGTTCGCCATTAGTAAATTCAAACGTATCTTTACTATTTCTGGCTTTAGGTCTAATGTGAAATGCCCCATCTTTTTGTGAAGACTTAGGGAATTTTTGAGAATCACCTATCCTAAAAGCTTCTATTGTTTCTTCAAAGGCTTTTTTTGCCTTTTCTAAATAAGCGCTAAAATTAAAGTTTTTAATAACCGTAATTTTACTTACCTCTGAATTATCCTCTTCATAAAAAACAACCAATATAAACGGTTGCTCAACTTCTTTTTTAAAAATTGAGTTTTCAAAGGTCAAACTACTAGATAACGTTAAATCATTATATATTTCTGGATAGTTTTCATGTTCATGTAATGAACTAAATGTTTCTCCATTAAACGGAAAGCTCTCCTTAACTTTTCCGTTTACGATTGTAACCGTTCTAATTCTCCCCTTAATTCCTTGCTTTTTAAAATAATTCTTAGCAAATATACTTTTAGTAATTTTACTCTTTGAGTTATGACCTTTATCATTCAAGTATTCAGATAACATATTTTCCTCATTGATAGAATTATCCGACTGTATATTTTTTTGCTGATTCTCCATTTCTCTAATATACTTTTGATATAACTCATCTTTCTTAAGATCATTTGAATTAATAGGATCTTCTTGTTCCTTTAACACTATAAATTCATTAATGAATTGTTCATATTTTACTTGCAATGCATCCGCAACATCTAATTCAATATCCACTAATTCTTTATAACTTCTCCAACAATACGATTTAAAATAACTTTTACCATTTCTTTTAAGTCCATCATACACACTCGAATCTTTCCCATCCTCGAAAGGATCCTCTCTTTTCCTCCACCATTCATCTATTTTAGAGAATAATTGAATAGCTTTACTAAAGCTATTTACTTTTGACTCATTACCAAATGCTTTTGATACATCATTCAATATACCACTTAATTTATCTTTCTTTAAATTTCTAGCTGTTCCAGGCTTCTCTTCAAATATTAAATACGCCTTCGCAAATTCTAATACACTGAAGGTTCTTTCATTATCAAGGTATTCTCCGGATCTACATATCTTAATCCCTTTATTTTTCAATCTTTTATTAATTTCTTCCGAGGAATCAGAAGCTCCTAAAATATCTTCCTCCAAAATTGGAATTTGCGTGTTTAAGCCCCGAGTTATTGATTTTTTCAAGCCACTATCTTCAGAAAAAAGAAAAATGACTTTCAATTTCACTTTTTCTTTCAAAAATTCTAACATATCCCCTAATTCTGTTTTTATTTCTGCAACTATCTCTCCCTTTTTATTTTCATCTATATCTTCATCTACTTCCACTTTTTCTTTTAAAATATCAAGCCATTCTTGTTTAATCTGTCTAATCAATGAAAAACAATGTGTCAAAGTTTGAGCTCCATTAATTACACTTACTTTTTCAGCTACAAAAGATATATAATCATATTGAACATTGTATTCTTTCTCAGAAAATATTGTTATGCCATTATGATGGAACCAAAAATCCTCTAGAATTTCAGATTTTTCTTCATAACTCTCAAGTAGCTTTTCATCAAAATATTCCCTTATTTTATTAATATATCTGCTATTTTTTTTCTTATATAAATGATATAAACCTATTTCAAATGTCTCCTTAAACACACTTTCCAAAGGAAATGATTTGTTATCATGCCTTCCCTGCCTTACATTATCTTTAAATAAATACTTCCCAGTTGTATTATATAGTTTACCTAATTCTAATAGTGAAACATTAAAAATAAACCCTTTCTTACTTTTGTCTATGTATTCTAAATAATTAATACCTTCATCTTTTTCTAAATTTATTCTAACTTCATCCTCTTTAATAAAATATACTATTCGAGATTTTTTAACGAGATTCTCAATTTCTCTTCTCTTCTTAGCAATCTTTTCTTCATTTTTTTTCCTATCAATAAAATCCTGCTCTTGTTCCCAATTCTCAAATATTAGTAATGACTGCATTTCTATGTTCTCATTTTCTATTTTACCTATATATTCTGTTATATCACTATTATTTTTACGAAAATCTCCTATATAATACTCTAATGTATCTCCATTATCATCATTAATCTCTAATATCTTTCTATCTTGCAAAAAACTTGCGCTCTTTTCAGGAATATTCAACCTTCTCAGCAGCAAGTTCTTATCATTATCAGTTAAAATCATATTTAAATTCTCCTTAATTCTTCTTCACACATTAATTTTAAGCCTTCAAAATTAAATTGCGCTTTCTCTATATAAAATTCTTTATCTACAGATAATTCCTCTATACTCTTTTTCAAATCATGATTAGCCTTCCTTAGCTTTCTATAAATTCTATTTTTCTTATCTTCTAGCTCTATACCTTTAGCATTTTTAAATTCGCTAACCTCTCTTATATCCCATTTTATATCATACGTTAAGTATTCAAAATATGACTCTAATTCTAAATCAATATAATTTTGATTTTTTTCTACTCGCCCCCTTTTCATAGCTTCCAACACAATCTCTTTGCGTTTTTCTTTCTCTGGAAAAACAGAAGATTCATATATAGAAAAATAAGTTACAAGATCTTTACGAATTGACTCTTTATACCCGAACGGAATTGTTATAGTACGATAGAAACATTTAGGTATTGGTGCCATGTTTTCACTTGGAAAAAGAACAAATCCTCCACTTTGCAATTTCATACGCTCATTATAGTATCCGTGCGTAATAACTTTAAAGTTATTACGTAGTATTAAATTTTTCTTATTATTTTCCATCATATTTGTATAATACTGGTTTATATATTGGGAACTAGGTGAAAAACATTTAGGAAAACAAAAAACATATAGTTGAGCATCCAAATCATTATCTTGCAATGTTGCAAAATAAATAGAAATAAGTACATTGAAACTTATATCTAGTAATCTGCTTGTTTGTAGATAATGTTGCGCTTCTATTGCCTTTTCTACATAACTAGCACTATTATCACTTATTATGCCGTAATCTCGTAATGAATCAAAAAAGTTTTTCTCATCATTAATACTCATATTTATTCTATTCATTGAGGGTAGTAGTTTCGTATCTCCATAGTCCTGAGGCTCACCTCTAAAGGCAATAATGCTATTACTTTCATCCAACTCTAAAAAACTTCTCAGTTCATCGATTTCAAGTTTGGCAGTCGATAATATCCCAAACAAGTCCTTAGTATAACCTTCCAAATTTATTCCAACCTCCAATAGCTCTTTCTAAACAAATAATTTATCTATTAAATAAAATAACTCCCAAAATTTTCAATCCAAATTATATAATACACTAAATTTTTAAAAAGACTATCCAAATATAAGAGATTTCTATATTTAAACAACCTTTATTTCTTAATTTGCATTCTATTAAATAATAAAAATGCAAATTATTGTTACACATTTTTGTATGATATACTTCCTAAATCACTAACGCTTATAAAAACACGGCCCTTATCTTTTACATATCAGAAGAGCCTTGAACAAAGTTTGATGGAATAGCACTATTTTCATTGTTAATCGGCATAAAATCTCTCCTTGTCTTGAGTTCTGCAGTTACGGAATTCTATTAAATGTAAATCATCCTTTAATAATTAAATTTTACATCTAACAAAATTCTCTTTTGAATTTAATTAGCTTATTTTTATGTTTCAATTCCCCCATCCGTAAAAAAGCGTTAAGATAACCTAAGCCTATAACTATAGAACTCAGGTTATCTTAACGCTTTATTATTTTTAAATATCTAATAAATATGCACTATGTTTACTTCTTAAAATAGACTGTACTGAACAGTACTATCCATCTTCTCTTCTTCTTTGTTAATCTCTAAAATCCGTTGACCCATTCGCTTCACCAAATCAACCACTAAAGCATTTCCCATACAAAAGTATCTATTTCTTTGAGGCATACCAGTATTCGTCCAATCCATTGGGAAACCATTTAAGAGCTCACATTCAGCTGGCGTTAAATATCTTAATCTTTTTGTATAAGGATCTTCAATTACATGCGAACTTCTATTACAGGTTCCTTCACTTGTTAACATTGTACGTCCAGGCTTATCTAAATCATCAGGGAAAGCCATTCCTCCCTCAGAGTAGTAATATTTATGCCCCGTTGCCTTTGATACTCTTTCTTCTTTTTTAGGACCCTTAAGATACTTAAATTCTTCAAATTCCGTTCTGCCCTTTTTATTAACTTTATCCATTTTTAAATAATATGATTCATCTGCAGGGCCGAATTTTTCATATACTTTTTGAACAACTTCCCCTAAAGTCTTTGGGTTTTCCGTTACTGGGACAACTTCTTCAGTATACACTTGTCCATCTATCATCACGCCAGAATTATAGTATTCAGCTTTAAATGTATCAGAAACCTCAATAATATCGACTGGTAAGTTAAATTGCCCTCTTTTTTTGTTTACTTCAGGTGCTTCATGCACATTAAAAATCGGAGCGAAGAATCCATTTTGACATAATATTTCTAATGACTTCATTTCATTTTGAACAGATGCAAAATGAGATTCTTTTAAGTATGCAAAAATAAATACTCTGCGTCTTCTTTGCGAATATCCATAATCAGCAGCGTTAATAACTCTCCATTCTACCGCGTAACCTGCATCCTTAAAACTCGCCAGCATAATAGAAAAATCACGACCTCTTTGTTTTGCTGGTGACTTCAATAACCTATCTACATTCTCTAACAAGACAAACCTTGGGTGGTGAGAATTAACTATGTTCATTATCTCCCAAAAAAGAACACCTTTTTTCCCCTGTATTCCTTTTTCATTTGATAAAGTACGTGCAACAGAATAATCTTGGCAAGGAAATCCCCCTACTAATAAATCATGCTCAGGTACTTCCCGCCAAGCTTCAGCGATATCTCTATTTACATGTATTCCTTTATTTTTAAAGCGAGTTGCATAACAATTAAATGCATGTTGTGCTTTAGTTGAAGGTTCCCACTGGTTCCCCCACAGAACTTCAAAGTTTTCATTTTCTTCTAGCCCTAATCTAAAACCTCCTACTCCCGCAAAAAGTTCTACTACTTTCACCATAAATACACGAACATCCTTTCGGTATTTTATTTACTTATGCTTCTTTATAATTAAAAGTGAGGAAAAGATTATCTACAAAAGTTTAAGAACTATCCTTTTTTAGCTTATAAAAATTAAGAGAGCATACTTCTCTACCATATCAATATTATAAACGAAATAAATTATCTTGAAAAGATCCAATATTACTGTTTTTCAGTGGTAACAACTACCTTTTCCTTCTTATAAATTTTACCTATATAAAATTGAAATAGCTTTTAATTATAGCATAACTTTAATTTGTATTAAAATCATACAACTCAACAACAAATACAGAAAGGAGATTATTATGGACTACACTACAATAGAAGAATTAATGCAAAAAGCGCAAGAAGCTGCAGGAAAAACATTTGGTGAGATTGATTCAACAAACCGACTTGCAAATGCTAAATCAAAAGGTGGACTTGGGCAAGTAATTGAAGAAAGCTTTTTTGGGTATGAAGTCAATTCAAACGCAGAAGCTGACTTTAAGCACCTGGGTATTGAGCTCAAAGTAACTGCATTTAAACAAAATAAAAATGGTTCATTATCAGCCAAAGAACGACTAGTCTTAAATATTATCAACTATATGGAAGAAGTTCATACACACTTTGAGACATCAAACTTTTGGCAGAAAAACGAGAAACCCCTATTAATGTTCTATGAATGGGCACCTGGCGTAGACCGTAAAGATTTTCACATTACAAAAAGCCTTCTGTTTACCTACCCTGGAGCTGATTTAGAAATAATTAAGCGAGATTGGAAAACCATCGTAAATAAAATTCGTACCGGCAAAGCTCATGAATTATCTGAAGGTGATACAAACTATTTAGGTGCTTGCACTAAGGGCTCCAATAAAAATTCACTTCGCTCACAACCGTGTTCTGAAATTCAAGCAATGCAAAGAGCTTTTTCATTAAAGCCACCTTATATGACAGCACCAGTTCGTAAATATCTCCTAAACGAAGGACTAGTAAGTTTCACAACAAAAAATGAATTTCAACGGCGTTGCACATATTAGACCAAAAGCTCGTAATGGATCTAACAAGGTTACTTTACCTGATGGACAGCAAATTACAAGGCAGTGTTATTGGTTGAATAATTATTATATTGCTTCTATTATTGCCAATAACATTAACAAATAATTTATCTTAATCTATAATCTCTATACCATAAAAAACACCTTCTCACCTCACATAATTAGTACATGTAATAAGAAGTTTTTTTATATAAGAGATTACGTAGCTTATTTTATGCATGCTATCTCTCATCATTTCAAGCCAATGCCTCCTATCAACTCACTATATCCTAAACTACTCTCCTCCAAAAACCCCCTACTCTCACCACTCCCCTTATAAAAACTATCCCAACCCCGCTCCCTCAAAATCCCATTCCAACTATCACTCTCCACCATCTTCTTAATCACATCATCCCAATAAGCAACCTCTTCCTCCGTCATATCTTTTGGGCCCATAATTCCTTTCCAGTGCTGGAAGATGACGTTGATTCCTTGTTCTTTCCATGTTGGGATTTCTGGTAGTCGGTCTAGGCGTTTTGGTGCGGATACGGCTAGTATTTTTATTTTGCCGGCTTTGTATTGTTTTTCGGCTTCGGATAGGGTCATGGTTGCGGCGTTTATTTGTTTGTTCGTTAGGGCGTTTATGATTTTTTCTTTGTTTTCGTAGACGAAGAATTGTAGTTCGGCTGGGTTTATGCCGAAGGCTTTGCTTACTTGTACGAAGGATAGGTGATCGTCGTTTCCTAGGCCGGGGGCAACACCGATTTTGAAGTTTCTCTCGTCTTTTTTTAGTTGTTTCATTAGTTCGTTTGCGTTATCTATGGTGCTGTCTTTTGATACGACAACGACTTCCCAGTCTGACGCAAGTGTTGCGAGTGGCGTGAAGTCTTTATATGTTAGTTTACTGTGGCCTAGTAGGTTGTTCGTTATGAGTAAGCTTGAGTTGATCGCGAGTACGTGACCACCTTTTTGTTTCGTATATTTCCAACCGACATCACCGCTGCCGCCTACTTTGTTTGTGACAGTGATTGGTTTTGTGAAGATTTTTTCTTCCGTTAGTGTTTTTTGCATCGCTCGTGCCGTTAAGTCCCATCCGGCTCCTTGAACGTTCGGCGCAACGATTTCTACTTCTTCTATGTTTACTGTATTCGTTTGAGTTTTTTCCAAGGAACAACCAGTTATTGCTCCTGTCATGATCCATATACATAGTAATAATCGTTTTTTCATAGTCCTCGTCCTATTCGGTATTTTCGTTCTGGTCGTCCGATAATACCGTATGTGTACTCTACTGTGCATTCGTTTGTCGCTACTAAGTATTCTAAATATCTTCTTGCGGTTGTTCTGGAGGCCCCCATTTGTTCTCCCATTTCTTCTATTGTAATGCCCTCTTCGAATCCTTTTATAATCCCTTTCACTTTTTGCAGTGTTAACGGATCAACACCTGTCGGTAAGTTTTTTATGTCTTGTGTTTGCGAAGTCCCGAAGAAGTTATCGATGAGTGCTTGATTTATTTCATTGTTACTATGTAATAGTTGCTTCTTTCTTTTATAATCTTCAATTGTGCGAACAAATTTTTCTAACGTGACCGGTTTTATAAGGTAGTTGCTTACGCCATTTCGAATTGCTTTTTCTAGCATATAGTTTTCATTCGCCGCCGTTACCATAATGACGTCAACGCTTGGAAAGTCAGCATGAATTTTTGGCAATAAGTCTGTTCCAATTCCATCTGGTAAGTAATTATCTAATAGAAGCAAATCGATTTCTTCCCTTTGTAGTAGTTCCATCGTTTCTTTTGCGTTTAATGCTTTTCCGATCACTTTTACATCCTTTATTTTTAATAAAAACTCTTCCTGAACTTGCGCGACGCGGAAATCATCTTCTGCAATTGCAACCTTCAACATATGTCCATCCCCCTGTTTGTCATGTGCTTTCTTTCAATGTTTTCGGAAGGTAAATTGTAAAAATAGCTCCCCCATTTTTCTCGTTTTGAATTTCAATTGTTCCCTCTAGTAGATCTACCATTTCTTTCACGTTTGCTAGTCCGTAACCACGATCAGTTCCTTTCGTTGAAAATCCTTTTTGAAAAATGGTCGTTATTTTTTCTGCCGGTATCCCTATCCCGCTATCTATCACTTCAAACACAATATCGCGTCCAATATCCGTAACAAAGAAGGAAACACTCTTTTCCTCTCGTTCATTCACCGCATCAAATGCATTATCGATTATGTTTCCAAGGATCGTAATAAGATGCGACACTTTTATATGGTCTGGTAACGGATGAAGCGCACTATCTCCTTCAATATGAAAATCAATTTTCTTTTCAGACGCTGTTCCGAGTTTTCCTAATAAAATAGCTTGTACTTTCGCATCGTGAATTTGATGAAATAAAATATGATTTTGGCTTTGATGAATAGTAGATTCTTGCTGGATAAATTCAATTGCTTCTTTGTAATGTCCTAACTGAAGTAATCCTGATAAAACGAAAAGTTTATTTGTAAATTCATGTGTTTGAGCACGTAAGTCCTCGGAATATTTTCTTACCTCAGATATTGTATTAACAAGGTTTTGCAGTTCTGTTTTATCTCTAAAACTACATACAACTCCTACCGTACTGTTATTTTCGAGTATCGGCGTCATATTTAAAATAAACACCTTATCTTGAAACGCGATTTCTTGATCGTTTTCTAGCACTCTCTCCATATTAAATTCCGGTAAAACTTTTGAAATGTGCTGCTGCATATAATCATCATTTACATGAAGCATTTCTTCTGCCGACGTGTTCATCATCGTAATAAAACCGTTTTGATCAATGGCGATAATTCCTTCTTTTATAGATAGTAGTATCGCGCTTCGTTCCCGGTATAGCGTTGCGATTTCATTCGGCTCTAACCCGAGTGTATCCTTCCTAATACTACGTGCTAAAAGAATGCCCCCAACAATTCCGGCTAATAACACCGCTAAAGAAAAGAGGATAATTTCTTTCGTTCTGCTCAATATGTTAGATTCAATTCCTTTTATTAAAAACTCTACTGTCACAACGCCTACTACTTGATCATAGTCTCCGTTATGAACAATAATAGGTGCCTTCGCCATTAAAGACGGACCACTTGTACCATTTCCCTCAAGCGTATAATAGCCACCAAAAGTAAGTGCTTCATAGTTATATGGATTGTTACTCTTTGTGCCAATTAAATCCGAATTAGAATGGGAATACATAACCCCAAAGCGATCTTCTATAATGACGTAATCTGCACCAGCTTGCTCACGAACTTGTTCCGCAATAGATTGAATCGTACTTTTATGCTCGTTATTTTGAAAAGCATCTTTTATAGCAGGCATAAAAGAAAGCGACTTCGCTGTTTGCAGTGCTAGTTGCTCCACTTGGTGCTTCGTATCAACGGACTGAATGTAAACAAATATTCCCGCTAATAGGAGAACGACAAATAAAATTAACGCGATAATTAAGCTTACTATTTTCGTTTGTAATGACACTTTGCGTGATTTTTTCATGCTCCTTATCCTTTGATGAAATATTCTAAACTATCAATCTCCTTTCTATTATTATGACAAAACTAATAATGAAGCAACTATTAAAATTCTCCGTGTACATAAAGTACAAAAAGAATAAAATTGTCATAATATTGAGATTTCATTCTGTAGACAGTACAATTCAACTACAATGAACACGCTTTCATAATTATCATTTTATTACTAAGCAAGAGGAGGAATGATTATGGCTCAAGTAAAATCAAACCGAGTCGCCGGCAATATTTTTAAAGGTTCTGTCGGCAATTTAATTGAATGGTACGACTGGTACGTTTACTCTGCTTTCGCTGTTTACTTCTCAGCGGAGTTCTTTCCTAAAGGCGATCCAACGAGTCAGTTACTGAACACAGCAGCTATTTTCGCAGTTGGGTTTTTAATGCGCCCTATCGGCAGTTTATTAATGGGACGTTATGCGGATCGGCACGGACGCCGGGCAGCATTAACGCTTTCCATTACGGTTATGGCCGGTGGTTCTTTAATTATCGCCTGTACACCGAGTTACGAAAGTATCGGTATTATGGCACCAATTATTTTAGTTCTTGCTCGTTTACTTCAAGGGTTGTCACTCGGCGGAGAGTATGGAACTTCCGCAACGTATTTATCTGAAATGGCTAGTAGTGGCCGCCGTGGTTTTTATTCAAGTTTCCAATATGTAACGCTCGTTGCTGGACAAATGGTTGCGTTAGGCGTTCAAATTGTTCTTCAGCAATTACTAAGCGAACCAGATATGAAAGCTTGGGGATGGCGTATTCCGTTCATTATTGGAGCGATGGGCGCAGTAGCTGTATTATGGCTTCGCCGCACGATGGATGAGTCGGAACAGTTCTCAAACATAAAATCACAAAAACGTGAAAGCGCAGGAACCATTCGCGCTCTTATGAAACATCCGAAAGCAGTATTAACAGTAGTCGGCCTAACATTAGGAGGCACTGTTGCATTTTATACGTACACAACATATTTACAAAAGTTCATGGTAAACACAGTCGGCCTTCCGAAAGAAGTTGTAAGCTGGATTAACTTTGTCGCACTACTTATATTCGTCGTACTTCAGCCAATTGCAGGGCTATTATCCGATAAAATTGGACGCCGCCCACTATTAATGGCATTCGGTATTCTCGGAACGTTACTAACAGCACCAATCTTCTTCTTCATGGAAAAAACGACAGAACCAATCGTAGCATTTTTACTCATGATGGTCGGTCTCATTATCGTTACTGGTTACACATCCATTAACGCAATTGTAAAAGCAGAACTCTTCCCAACTGAAATTCGTGCACTTGGCGTAGGTTTACCATATGCACTAACAGTTGCGATATTCGGCGGAACAGCTGAGTTCATCGCATTATGGCTAAAAAGTATCGGAATGGAATCACTCTTCTACTTCTACGTAGCTGGATGTATCGCGATCAGCTTTATTACGTATTGGCGTATGGATGAGTCATCGAAAACTTCGCAGATTGAGGCGGAGCTTGGTGGTGGGGATAGTTTAGTTAATAATAAATCTAGCTAAAATTATGTATTCTATGTTCTTCGTTTATCTGAACTCGATTTGCTTTATCTAAGAAAGCATAATTCATTAATATATAATTTAAAAACCTTCGGATATTGGTTCTATGAACAAAAGATGTAGCGATGTTGCAAGAAATCCTTAATCATCATACACCACAAATTACACTTAAATACATTGGTATTAATAAAGAAGAAAAGGATAATATCCTTGATACATTTCTCCTTTAATTTCTTTTTAAAAATATATATCAACCTATTAAAAAGCAAATAAAAGAAGACTAAAAAGCAAATATTAGTCTTCTTTTTTAATTAAAATATTAAAAGCAAAAAAACTTTAATATAAATTTAAACCCATAAATAAAATTTAATTATTTTTCTTACATTATTCTTTTAACATACTTAAAAACTCACTAAAATTATCTGCAACTTCACTAGTTACCGGATTCAACTCTTCTGATTCTTCATGATACCATACCACAACAGATGGTATTTCTTTTTCTCTAAAATCTAAACAAAGAAAATCACCTGCGAATAAAACAGCAAACGGAATAACATTTATCCCTGTTAAATCTTCATCATCCGTTAAACGAGTATCAATATCAGATAATACAACCTCTATATCATACCAACCATTTTCATCATCATCTTCTGGGTCCTCCAACAAACATAAGAAACGTTCAATTAAAAGTTCGTTTTTTCCATGTGAAAAAACATTAGTAATTGGAATAGAGCCATTATATTTTTTCAAAAAACCTATAAAATCAGTTGGTAATTTTATCTCACAATATTCCTCAAATGATTCAATTAATTCATCATTTGGTGATTGAAGTTCACTACCATTTTTAATCTTCATTTTAATTCCTCCATTTCTTTACCTACCTTTAGATCTATAAGACCAATGTCCTTCACTCCGCCCATCTTTATGAAATATGTATTCCAAATGGTACTAATTCCATTTTACCTGGCATCTAACCATTTAAATTGTTGTTTGTCACTTGCCAACCACATTTTCTCTGGTAACTCATCCGATTTAATAATTAAACCAGCTTTCTTAAAATCAGGATATTGTGTACCTAATTTCATAGGAACATCAGGTATTAAACCTTTCTCAATAGCAACCTGCTTAATAATAGCTTTTTGGGGAGCTGTTAATTTTTCTCCACCACTAATCTACCTCCATTTCCACGGACTATTAGAATTTACTACTGCAGCATTATATTCTAATTCAAAATTGAGATATTTCCCTTCTACAGCATCGTCTAAAATCTTTATATATTCATCCACTTCATATAAATTTTCTATAAAATCAGATACAATAGCAATCTCTTCCTGTAAACGAATTCTTAATCCACTAAATGGATCACACCAAAATTCATGTGAACTATCTCTCCACCCATCATCATATCTAAATACCTTTAGATTCTTTTGCAATGACTATTGCTGATAATTATTTAGGAAAAAAGACTTTAAAACCTGAGATAATGGAGAAATATGAAATAATAGATAGAGCTGACCTCTATAGGAAGTCAGCTCTATCTATTATTTCAATTCTTTATTTTTTCCTTTTTTAAATTCTTTTTGTTTATCTTGCCAAATATGAATTAAATCTACTAATTCAATCGTTTCTATCTCACAAAAATCTCCCTTACCATCTTCAGCCAAATTGTCTAGGACAGTAGTTGTATCTTTCCGAATTTCTAAACCACAAATGTTTCCATTTACTACTACGTAATTTTCTTTCCCATTTAAAACACTATGTATTTCTTCTAAAATCCAATCTCCAAACGCAGAAACTTCAACGCCTAAAAAAGTCTCCATAAGTTTAATTTCTTGAGGAAGCCTCATAACTAGTTTTCCATTGGTAAGTACTTCAAAGCTATATGGATATTTCATTACTATTGTACTCCTTTATACTAAAGATAAAATTTATTCCGATGGGAAAGCAGAGATAATTTTCCCATTCCCATCTATATACATGCTAATCCTTATACCCTCTGAACCTATTCCAGAATATGTGTTACCAAATTCATACGTTCTATTAAATCTCTAAGTTCATAAGAAGCAAATAAATTATTAAAAGATTGTAACCCCTACTATAAGAAATACTATTATTACTAAAGGAAGAATGATAATCATAAAGGATATTATTATTGTTAATAATGCTTTCCATGCTGAAAATTGTTGTGCTTCTCCTAAACATTTTAAGGAAATAATGATTGTCCAAATTGCAATAACTATATCAATTATGGCAAAAATAATAAACAAAATCGTTAAAGTTATGCTACTATCCATTTTCGGTGTCTCACTCGTAAAGTTTTCTATCCCAAACAAGAAAAATGAAGGCAACCAAACTAATATAAGAGAATAAACGTAAGGGATATAAGAATAGGCAACTGAGTAACGTGTTTTTTCAAAGGTACCTTGTCCACCAAGTTTTTTTGCTACCCAATTAAATAACGCTGGTAGCAAAAAATAATAAATTAAGAAAGCAACGAAGGTACCGAATATAACTATTGAAATTATTGAAAATGGACTACTTATTGAATCCGCCACATTTTTAGAAGATGCTCGATCTAAAGTCTGTACGAATGAGCCTAATAAAATGAGTAAAAACACATTCTTAGGTTTGGATATAAAAATTTCTTTCATTGTATCACGTGGTTTTGTCCAAATGGAGAACCAAGGATTAAGTGCACGCTTAAATTGATTTTCTGGAGTTTCCATATAAAAAAACATTCCCCTTTCTTAAAACATATTAAATAAAATTTCCTAATCATTCCAGTTATGTACATAGAAATATTAAAGCATAAATAGACGGTTATTTAAATATAAATATTCAATCATTTAATTTCATCTGAAACTTAGGGGGATTGCTTCTTAACAATCCCCTCCATATTGCCTTGCATTTTTAACTATGGGCTGAGTAGTTACTTTCATTTTGAGTACCTCACATTCTTTAATACATTGGATAAACAGTTATAATTTTATCATCCTATTAAAGAAGGGTTATTTTTAACGCTTCCTCAAGCATTGTATTAAAATCATTATATGTGTTCATTACCGTACCAGATGGTTTATCAAGTTCTAAATAAGTACCTTCAGATATGTTTTTACAAAACCATGCTATATTTGAATCTCCAAGGAAAAGATACTCTTTTTGAAATTCATTTTCATACCAAATCTCATTGGTTTCTATAAGCCCGCAAATTGATTCGTCCCTTTCTGTATCTAACAAATAAGAGTCAACTCCATAAAGTACTAGCCCGTTAAAATCTAATCCATTTACATTTTTAAGAAACTCCTCATATTCACTCGGTAGGCCAACATTAAAACTCTCTTTCATGCGTTCTCTTAATTTCTGAACTTCACTATCCGTTGCGGGTGTATTCAGTTTATCATTAAAACTTTTCTCTATTTTTTCAATTTCTAAAATTAGATTTTTCCACATATAAAAAACTTCTTTCTAAGAGTATTTATTCTCCTTTAGGATAGGTATTATATTTGGGTATAGACCAAGTTATATCTGCACTATCTCCATCTTGTAAGTGTCTAGTTAATGTAAGCCATTGCTTCAACTTCTATCAGTTATTTTAGGACTTTCTTTTACATGTTTGCTTCTGAATCCCATACCTCTATAAATTCAAAACCTTTTAAATCACTTTCTAACACTGTATTTCTAAATTCATCTGATACAAAAACGGAAGGAATATGTAATATTTCATTTAAGTAAACTTTAAATATTGTTTGGTTCTTAACCATATTAGGTAAGAAGGCGTATTTTTTGAAATCTATTACTAAGCCAGAACGTAATTTCTTTAGTATAGCTTTCTCATAGTCAATGGCATCTATTGCATTTAGAACGTTAATTATATAGTACACTTCTCCCGTCACATCATGAATTAGGGGAAGAAATTCTACATTATCACCAAGCATAGACTCTAAGAATTTTTTAGCTTCCCCACTAACCATTGGTGTACCAACTTCTCCCCAAAAATGAGGAAAATTACTTTGATTTCCTTCTTCTACACATTTAATACGTATTTCTCCCCATGAATCAGATGCTTTTACTGCCGAGTCAATTTTTCCTTCAAAATACTGTTTAGAATCTTCTTCTAAATTCAATAGTTGAAAGGATTCATAGTCATCAAATGAACTCTTTAATTCCCAAATCTTCATTTTTACTCTCCTTTGTTATTTTTCTATCCTTCCTTTATCTAAATGTAATTCTATATTCATGATGTTGCTTCTCTCTTTTCTTTTCCATAGTCTTTACTGACTATAGGAGAACCGCGATTATATACTTAATATTCAATACAGACTCTTTAAAAGGTTTCCTGTGTTCTACCTCAACCTTCAAATAAAGAATATATGTATGATTAAAACTAATTATATTTTTTTACCTTTAAAGGAATAGATATAAAATACAAATCTATAGCATAAATAGTAATCAAAATACCTTTACCTTCATCAGCAAACTTTGATTGATGAAACTGTTCTGAAACTTTTCTTTTTCCCCATTTTTTAGGAAACCATTGAAATCCTGAAAACATATAATTAATCTACCTTTTCATTAAAATTTTGCTAATTTATTTCTTAACTCTAGCTCTTCAACTGTTTCAAAACCTTTAAAAAATAAACTATCGATTTAATTATGATTAAAAAATACATTGTATTCTTTAGATGCTTTTTTCAATCAAAAAACTATTTTTCTTTTTTCCATGATATTCGAAATTCCCCACCATGTTCTTCCGTTTTAATTTTAACCTTATATGTATCATCCTTAGGCACTTTAATATTTTTTTCGCCTTCGCCACTATTAAACTCTAGTATTGTATTATCATTTGAATCCACAACATAAGCAATTATAGTTCCTTGTTTAGTTTTATCATCAAAAGAAAAAATCCAATTCTCACCTTTTTTAACTTTCCTATCTTGAGTTGCAGATCCAGTAAATTTTCTATAATCTCCAGATATACTACCTGATACACTATCTGAAGAACCATGAACTTTACCACCAACAATAGTTCCCTCTCTTGTAAAACAACCACTAAGAATTATTAAACACAAAACAAATAAAATTGTATTTTTAAAAATTTTTACCATCATTACCCCTCCTATTCCCAATAAAATTTTCACCATTAAACTTATAAAAATAACTATAATAAAAAATTATATCCAATAAGATATATATATTTTATTATAGTTATAAATTCCAAATTATTATTTCAAATCTTCACACAACTTAATTTCATCCTCATTTATGTAACCAGTAAAAATAACTTCTGATATGTATTCATGGTTTAAAAACATATTATATTCAGTTAAAACATTTCCAATAGGATAATAACAAGCCACATAATCCCAAGTTTCCTTAGTTTTTGAATTTTCCTGTTTTCTACCATATATCATCAAAGGTTGCTCCCACGTTTTAAATTACTCCAGTCTTATATTAATCCCGTTTTTTTGTAAATTTATCATAAAATTCCTCTTGCGCCCACCGTCCGAATTTTAAAAAACATATTAAACCTGCTCCCAAAAGAATGAGAACGATAGTTCCTAACAATTTTTCCCACAAATTGTTAGATGGAGTAATCATTAATCCTATAATAGATACAGATATTACGACATAAACTAAAATATATAATGGTTTATACGATGGAGTTTTCATATCATTTTTTCTCCTCAGCTTTTTCAAATTTTAAACTACTTCCCACAGTAAAACCCTCTAAAGCAGGAACCGTTATACCAGTTTCTTTTCCAAAGCTACCTTTCAAACCTATTGCGCCTAATCCCAAATCACCTTTAATTTTTAGGTCTTTATCTCCAATAATTGGCAACTATTCTGAAAAATGTAGCATACTTACTTCTACTTCATACTTAAGTGTAGAAGCTTCCGATGCTGCTTTTAAGGAGTAATCGTCAATACCTGCTATAACTTCTAATGAGCAAAATATATATTGGTTAATTTCACCAAACACATTGTAATATATTATTCCGAACTTTTAAACACTTTATCTTTCTATTGAATATTCTACTTTTACTTGCTTTACAAGATTTTATGCAAAAAAGACCACCAAAAGGCAGTCTCAAAACTCAATCCTATTCACCATCCCTCACTCCACCGCTTTCTCATACAAATACTTCGCAGCGATAATATCTACTACTGCCAAACCAACTGATTTGAAAATAGTAATCTCTTCATCATTTTCGCGTCAGTTTTTCCACCGCTTAAGATTTGTTCAAGTTCGGCGTGGAGATTGCTAGTTTTATCGGAATTTGAAGATCATCTGTTTCTAGATCATATTCAATTAAGCAATCCTACAAATGTCTCTTCTTCCTCATCTATAAAACCTACAAATATAATTTCTTCGATATCCTCATGATTAAATACAAATGTATACTCAGGATTAATGTATCCTTCTGGATAAAAACAGCCAATATAATCATACATCACAGGTTCTTTAACCATAAGTTTTTGTTTTCTTCCATAAATCACAATTTTCTTTGTCCCACCTTTTAATAGAACAATAGAACCATTTGGTAAAAACTTTTCTTTAAAAAATGGCATAACTCCCCATCCTTCCTTTATCTAAATGTAATTCTATATTCATGATGTTGCTTCTCCCTTTTCTTTTCCGTAGTCTTTACTGACTATAAGAGAACTGCGATTATATACTTAATATTCAATACAGACTCTTTAAAAGGTTTTATGTGTTCTACCCCCATCTTCTATATGCTTCCTTAAATAATAGTACCTATGGAGTTCCATAATGAAATGAAACAACATAAACGAAAGCATGGAGTATACACACATTAATACAATTGCTACCATCTTTTGTGTTGCAAAACCAAGACTGATATTAGCAATGAGTTGACCCAATCCTACAAAAGCCACTACTCCGAAACTAGAGTTTTTTTTCGATGATTTTGATTTTTTGATTGATTCCTGAAGTTTTTTAATATGATTTTTATAATAATAATTCAAAGCAAAAATATACAAACCAACCGAAAAAATAAAATAGATAGGAGTTTGTAATCCTAACATTCCATATGCAAACTTTTGGGTTATAACTAACAATCCTACTGAACATACGATGCCAAATACCCCACGAAATAGAGTGTATTGTAATTGCCGCTTCCTAGGAGTTATAACAATCCATATTGCCCATACATTTAAAAAAGCAACTGGTGGAACTATTATGTACATATATATCGGTTGAACAGGATTCGCAAAAGCAGGTAAAAGCACAAATATATCTGCTATCCCAATCACAAGAGTAATTATAGTCGATCTTATATCATTTACAGCATAAAGAGCCATATAATATTCAAAAGCTTTTTTATTAAAATCTGTATTTTTTTTCATGTTAATTAAACCACCCCGCTACTGTTGACCAAGCTTTTTTCGAACCCGTTTTCACCCTATCCTTAATACTATTATCTTCACCATCACCATCTAAATCAACATCCCATTTTACACCTTCTGTGAAATATTATTCCCTTCTCGAAAAGAAGATCAACCCATTAATAAAATCTAGGCTTATCAAAAATTTCAAAAAGCCAAAGATTTTGCTGGGATCGAATCTATTGGGACTCACACCATGTGCAAAACCTTCGGCTATTGGTTCTATAAACAAACAAAAGATTTCGCTATGTTGTAAGAAATACTCAATCATAGCACCTCATAAATTACACTTAAAATATATTGGTATCAATAAGGAAGAAAAAGATAATATCTGAGCTACATTTCAAATTTAAAAAATAAAAAGGGCATATCCCTTTCAGAATTGCCCTTTACCTTAAAAGTATATGTCAGCTTATTATTTATTTCTTTTCACAAAATGATGAATCCCTTCAAAGATTACTTCTTTTAAAGCTTCTGGATAATCCGAATAGCCTTCTTTTTCCATAATTATCTCCAACACTTCCCTTAAATTCCCATCAAGTATTATAGTAACTCCTGGCGTTAGTTCACCAGTTTCTTCATTTTTAAATGTTTCTTTTATCATAACTACTTTATTTTCTTCCATGACCTAATCCTCTCTAACTAAATAGTTTTTATTCTCATCTTCCCAATATCTATATTCATAGGGTACTTGTTCATCAAATCGCTGTAAATAACCTCTCCAGTTATTCGGAATATATTCTTCAAAAGATATTGATTCCGGATAATTAGAATAAAAAATTAAACGCTCAAAGTCTATTAGGAAACATGGATTATAATCATAATAGGCTTCTTCTCTATTAGTTCTTAGTTCCCTTAAAAATTCTAACCTAATATCTTCTGTAAATCTTTTATATTTTTCTATTCTTTCTAAAAAGTTAGCTATTGTAGTCTCATTTAAAATACTAATGCCTTTTCTTTCCTCTGGATATTCACTAGGAGAATATCCAGCTTGATTATAATCTAAATACCATAAATCCGATTCAGTTATATACCAATTGAGCTTATTTTTATATTTTACACCTACTATAATATTTTCGGCGTATAAAGGCTTAATCATTTAACACGCTCTCCTCTCTTACTTAATAAGTTTAGCATTCCGTCCGTATTCTACCAACCACCGACTAATGGGGTCAGGTAATTCGTATGCAACACCTTCAAATCCATATTTATCGAAAATACCCTTGTCAACAATCTTAGGAGCTGTTCTACCTTGGTTAAGTGGATTAGTTTTATAACCCTTCTGAGAAATCGCATTTTCTCTAATTAAATCATCTAAATACTGTGGTACATCAAATTCCACAATATATGAGTCTGCTCGTTTATTTTTGAAATATGTAGAGTGATCTTTTCCAGTAGATACATTTAAATTATGATCTGCCCTCCATTTACTATTTAAAGAGAGTGTACCATCATCATTAACTAAAATTAACTCTTTACTATCACCACCTTGAACCCTACGATAAGTAACGTTTTCTTCTCCTACACTAGTTCCGCTGACTTTCTTATTAACTTCACTTGTACCTTTAGCTTCATTTACTTTCTCAACAGGTACTTTTTTAGTTTTATTTACAACCTTAGTAGCGTCAGCAGTCATCTTTACACCCTTACCAACTTTCGAAATTTTTCCAATTGGGGTAAGACCAGCTACTACCATCCCACCAGCTAAAAATCGGTCCAAAGTAGACAGTTTTTCTCCAGATGATGGATCAACACCATCCCAAGCCCGACGAATATCATATTCACCACTTATTTCACCAGCTATATCCCTTGCTAGTTTTTTACCATCAAAACCTTTTTCTTCTGATTCCGATGAAAATCTACCATCAATTGCTCCTTCTTCAATTGTACCACTATTTAGAAGGTTATCAGTCTGACGATTTCTATCTTCTGTAATCTCCTGAATTGAAGTTGTCCATTCCATATTCAACCCTTGCGTACTAAATGTACCACTTGCAGGACTAAAACCTTTCCCACTTTGAACTTCTGCAAGACCTGCAGCAATACTAGCTGCTAATTGAAGGGCTGTACTATAATTATTACTAGAGGTCTGATTGAATTGATACAAATGATCCAGCTTTTCTTGCAGTTTTTTCCTCATCACAGTAAAAAGATTCGCCATAGCGTCCATACCTGGGATTGGCATAGCTTGACTGATGGCTTCCATACTTGCTTTCATTCGGTCAATTTCTCGAATTTGTTCTAATATTTCTTGTTCAATTACATCTGTGGAAGCGACTTGTGATTGAAATTGACTTGGAAAAGCATCGTTCTGGCGAATTAACTCTTCACACAGATAAATGATTCCTTGCGCTAAAGGACGAAAGGTTTGTACAAAAAATGATTTTGCACTGCTATAAGTTTGTCCTTGTAGAACAGTATCAATTGCAAAGGCATCAATTGACTGAATGACTTGTTCCATACCTTGAATGGTAGCGTTACATACAGCATTCATGCTTTGAGTTCGGCTTTGTACTTCTCCTAAATACATATTTAAACTCATGCATTGACCTCCCTCGCTAATTGTTGTTGTTGATAGGAAAGGTCGTTTTCTAAATCACTAAGCTTTCGTCTTTCTTTAAGCAGCGTTTCTTTTTTATTTTCCAATTCAAATGTGACTTTTCGTTCAATATGTTGTGCCTCTTGATATGTATTCATAAAAAACTGAGACATTTCTCTATCACCATGCCAAGTTCCTAAAATTCGATCAAACAAACGATGGTTTCGACCTCTCCATTCATAAAAATCTGCTTCCGCTTGCTCCTGAATGTGAATCGCGGATTGATTTCGGTCTTGTTCTTCAAATACACTTCTTAACTTTTGATTTACTTGATTGATTTGTTTTTCAATATCTTGACTCATTATATTCCTCCTACTATTTTACCTTTACGTAGGTTGTCACATTAGCGAAAAGTGTTGTGAAGTTCGTTATCCATTCTCTCAAACTCTTGGGCTACTGAATGAATATTATCGATCGCTTGTTGAAAGGCAGTGGAAAATTGTTTCGTAAAATCTAACATTTGTTGATTCGCTTCTTGTGCTTTGGAATTAACAGATAGTGTTGTACGCGTCGCCTTTGTTATAGAACGATTTGTTGCACTTTGGATTATATTCGAAGCTGTTCTCATCTGCGTAGCAATTTGTTGTGCCGTTTGAAAATTACTTTGAAATTGTCCCATCACTCAAATCCTTTCTCTAATTTTCAGAACATGCCAAAGAAATCCCAATAAATATATGAAAATTCCCTATCAATATCACTCTTTTTAAACGTGTGTCCAGCTAAGTTGGGCATGCAATCAAATGAGCCATACAATATAAGCTGTATGGCTCATTTGAAATGCTTGTTATATAGAGTATGACAATTTTTATTTCAAACCGAAATTACGTGATAATTCTTCATCATGAGAAGCAACAGCCTCTGCAGTTTTATTAAGCTGCATATTAATTTCTTGTAATAGCTGTGCAAAGTTTTGTACCTTTGGCTTTAATTGATTGAACTGTTGGTCAAAACCTTCAAAAGCACGACCTTCCCATTCTCCTCTTAATTCATTTTGTAAGTTTTGTAGTTGACTTAAAATGTCCTCAATTTGATTTGCACCTTGTCCATATCGAGCCGCTTTCGATTTAAGCTCCTCTGGTGACATACGAATTTGTCCAGCCATTTTCATTTCCCCTTTAATACATAATGAGCAAAATATAAATTGGTTAATTTTACTAAATATATTATAATGTATTATTTTGAACTTTAAAACATTTTATCTTTCTATTGAATATTAGAATATTAATATTCAACTTTTTCTTACTTTACAAGATTTTATGCAAAAAAGACCACCAAAAGGCAGTCCCTCAAAACTCAATCCCGTCCCGCGCTCCACTACTTTCTCATACAAATAATTCGCAACGATAATATCTACTACAGCCAAACCAACTGATTTGAAAATAGTAATCTCTTCATCATTTTCGTGACCAGCTTTTCCCCCTTATAATTTAATCAATTTCGGCGTGGAGATTGCTAGTTTTATCAAAATTTGAAGATCACCTGTTTCTAGATCCTATTCAATTAAGCAATCCTACAAATATAATTTCTTCAATAGCATCATGATTAAATAGAAATGTATAATCAGGATCAATATATCCTTCTGGATAAAAACAGCCAATATAGTCATACATCACAAGTTCTTTAACCATAAGTTTTTGTTTTCTTCCATAGTTATTTATGTGAATTTAGCTCGTTTTTTTGTTTTGGGTGAAAAAAATTTTTAACTTGATAGCAATGTGGTGTTGCCCCTATTAGGCAAATTCGACAAAGAAAAGACACCCAAAGGTGCCTTTTTCCGACTTGAACCATCTTAATTTTATTGCGTTGTTATTATATAAGAAAAGAAGACATCGCTTAAGATGTCTTCTTTTACTTGTACACTTGGTGTTAAGAAGGTATTTATTGCTTAAAAACCATAAAAAAATATAACAATCATCGAGTAAACCTATTATAGCATCAATAAATAGAGTTTTTATATGCATTTTTACATATATATAGATTTATTTACGTTTTATCTATATAGTTAAATTGTCTGTTTCTTGTTTTAATTCGTTTGTTTATTTTGAGTGCTCCAGCAATGGAGCCTTTTTTATGCAATAAAACATTTTCTTAGCATTACTTAGTTGATCTATATTAACTTTACCCTCTTAAATTATATCTATATTTTACCAAATAATTATATAGATAACCAGTTTTTTCTAATAATCTATTGAATTGATAATTTTAATGTTAGATGTTAATACTCATAGAAAAATTCATTATGCAATGAAAATTGAGAAATCAAGAATTATAAAAAACTTATAGTATCTTTTGGAAAAGTATATTTATAATTTGTATATCAATATGTTATAATTTAATTTCTAAAACTACCAAAAAAGAACTGCCAGTAATGGTGGTCCTTTTTTATATTGGTGAGATTGTACTAGTATAATAAAATAGGATTAACTGTTTATTGTGAGGGTGATTGGTTATCCCTTCTTTCCATTTGGAAGGAAGGGGATGATATAACTATGGAGTTTTTGTTTGAGCTTCTAAAAGAATTTGTGAAAGCCATTGTACGTGAAGTGTCTGCATATATTTTTAGGAAACAAATTTTAGAAAAAGATAACAAAAAAACCACTCCTCGTCGCCGTCGGAAGCAAAAGGGTGGGTTTCGTAAAAAATAAATGATCACGTTATATCCCTAATTGATTGTAAATTGATTTGAATACGTGAATTCACCACGATATTTAATTGCAGCGACATAAGTACCGCTCGTATAGCTATCTGTGATAGGGGTTTGCCAAATTTCTGTTCCAGGAATAAATTCTGGTTCTATTGTTTGGAATCGTTCTAGGGTACCATTTGTGTGGATTTTAAAAATTTTCATTTGCGCACCAAAATGTTCTCTACCAAATTGCTGTGTTAAGTAAAATGTATCACCAGTTATTAAATTCCCAATCTTCCAATCTGGTTGATATGTACTTTCCTCTGAATTTTGTAAATCCACAATGGTTTTAAATCCCCAATCATCCTTAAGTGGATCTGAGTAAGCTGCAGCTGCTTGTGAGGTAGGTTTACTCATTTCTATTGCAGTAAAACCGCTAAAAGTTAACGCCCCAATTAATGCTAATTTTCCTAACTTCATTATTGTTCCCCCCTATTAATTTTTGTAATTTTCAAAACCAGAAATCATACACACATAATAATATAATCTACCGTATTATATTTCAAATATTTTCTAATAAACTCTATAAATAAAAAGGCACCCCAAAGGTTGCTTCCTCCAATTTGAATCCCTTTAATTCTAAGAATATGTATTGGACTCCCATTCAAGTATTATTTTTCTCAATGAATAATTGGGATATTTTAGGTTTTTACTATTTTTATGTTAAGATATTTTGGTTGATATTCATCTTATTTTAGGAGGTTGGAAGATCTGTTACATGCTTTTCATATGGATTTTAGCTTCTATACAGAAAATATAAAAGTTTTAGGGTTATTAGGGAATTCTACTCGCTTATCAATTGTTTGTAAATTGATTACATATGGATCGTTGTCAGTTTTTGATTTAAGTAAGCAAACAAGAATTACAGAGGATTTGATTGTACAACATTTGCGTAAATTAGCCTTTGGAAATATTGTAATTAGTGAACGTATAGGGAAAAGACTTCATTTTAAAATAAAAGATAATAAAACAATGGAGATTATTAGGGTTACAAAGTTAATTTTAATTACTTTCGATATAAATGCTTTTGCTATAACTTAATTGTGTAAAATCACAAGTAGTCCACCTACGGAAATAGGTGGGCTTGAAATTCATAAAAAAAAGACACCTAAAGGTGCCTTCTGCCGACTTGAACTATCTTAATTTTAATAATATGTATTGGATTCTGACCCAAATATTATTGTGCCATGTTAAGTTATTGTATTTTATTTTTGCACCAGAACTGTTTTCTTTTCATAGGGTAATTTGTCCAATTAAAGACTACTTCCACTAAAAAGATCGACTCTTTAATAGAGTTGATCTTTTTTAATTTTGAATATTTTAATTTTTAATAACAATAGAATCCTATATTATGTTAACATATAAGTATATCCCAATATTACCAATAATTATTAAATTTTCCACAGTGATATTTGTTACTAGAAACGTACATTTCACTGCTTTTTTCGCTGTTGATCTCTCATAAAATAATAATAAAACCTCTTAACTTATTTGAAAGGCGTTATTATTTCAAATAACATTTAAATCTTTAAATACCCTTTTTTGATCCCGCAAAAATAATAAAGATGAATATATGAACAATGAATTAAAAACAATTATTATAAACTGAAAATTTACTTTTTATTTACAAAAAAATAAGTATATGGTAAATTTACATTGTAAGATTTTACTTTTTTGTAAAATCTTAACAAAATATAAAATGATAGAAATGGGGAATTAGTATGAAAAAAGCTATTATCGGTGCAATTGCTGCAGGTGTTTTAGTAGTTCCAGCTTCAATGAATGTATTTGCCGCAGAAAAAACAGTTGGAAAGTCCGAAATTGTGACAGCGGATAGCACAATAACTGAAGGATTTGTAGCAGATGAAAACAATTCTGGCAATAAACCTCAGTTATACGCAGGTGTAACGTCTGGTAAAGCAGACGGTGGGTATTGGATTAGAGGAAAAAGAGATGGAAACGTTATTTCCGAATATAAACATTACACAAAACAAGGTAGAGCGACAGTTACAAATGGAAAAGGCGTCTACAATGATGGAAAATGGCAGAAGAAAGATGTATTTAGCAAAGCAAAAGCTACATGGACATCTAGTGGTACAAATAAAGCGAATTACGATAATAAATAATATTCAAAAACAAGAGAAGTTTAAAAACTTCTCTTGTTTTTGAATATAGATAATTAGTGATATTAGATTTTTCTAAGAGGTGTTTGCATGAAAAAAATCATTTTTATTTTAATGGCAGCAACGCTGGCATTAACTGCATTTTTATCTTTAAATATTTTTAAAGAATATAAAACACAACAATTATTCTATAAAAATACAACTAGTATTACTTTAAATTTTGAAGAAGAGAAAAGTTACACTAAGAATTACATTGAATTTTTACAAAGTTTAGCAAAGAAATATAATGTGAATATTTCAAAGTACATATACCCGGGAGAAAATGATTTACATATTTTCACAACTGATACTGGTTTAAATAACCATATCAAGTTAAAATCAGGGAAGTTTCCAGAAGTAAATTCAAACAAATTTATAAGTACTTCTGAAATTGAGAGCACAGATCAAATTGGTATTATAAAAAGAATAGATTCGAAAACTAAAATAACTATCCAACCTTTAAGTGCAGATGAAAATTTTGATGGAAGTGGTATGTACTATATCTCGACTCAAGATAAAGAAAAAATAAATGCCATGTTAAAAGAACTAAATGAAAATGTAGCTAAAACAGAAATTTTTGGCGAAAATAAAGCCGATTTTATATATTTACTTGAGAGCAATGTGTTTCAGATATTTTGTATATTTTTGATTGTATTATGCATCTTTGTTGCGATTATTCACTATATCATTCGTAGATTGAAAGATATAGCTATCATGCAAACATTGGGCTATACAAGAAAAAAAATAGTTAGCTACTTTATCTTTAATTTAGGGAAAATCATGATACTATCAAGTCTTATGATTTATGTATTATTTATTATGTATTGTATATTTACAGATAGTACAGATTTTTATTTTGAATTATCATGTATTTTTTGGATTATAGCAATTACATTGAGTTTTATTTTAATTATACCTATCACAATAATTACGATAGTAGCCTTTACTAGAAATATAAATGTTTCAAAAATAAAAGGTAACAAGCCATATATATTAGTTAGCACATTAAATTTCACTTTAAAATTTCTATTTATAGTCGTAATGTTATTGTCCACGTATCATTGGAAAATCCTATCGAATGAACTCAATCAAAAGATAGATAATTTATCTAATTGGTCAAAAACTAAACATATTTATAAAACTCAAGTTACTTTCGCTAAGGGCGACGATTTAGGTGCGGAAGAAAAAATTAGTAAAAAAATGAAAGACCTTTACTTGGATATGGAAAAACAACATGGTGGCTTTCTAATTAGTACGTCAAATTATGACAAAATAGATGGAAAGTATATCTATGATTTAAATAATGAAAATGGGGATCCGAAGTTAGAACCTTCCGGAAATAGTGTTACTATAAATTCAAACTATTTATCTTATAATCCTATTAAATCAGTTGAAAAAACAATCAAAGAGCAAATTATTCATGATTCGAATACTATGAATATATTAGTGCCTGAAAAATTAAAGGAATATGAGAAGGAAATATATAAGAATTATAGAAAACATTTTTATTTCCAAAAAGTTGAAGTTGATAACATTTATAATGAGGAACTAGGAAGAGAGAAAAATAATACTAAAGAACAAGAGTTAAATATAAATATTATATATGTAAAAAATAATCAAGATTATTTTACTTATGATTCAACTATAAAAGCGGAAGATAAAAATCTCATTAGAGATCCTATTGCAATTATTGATACAGGTATCTTCAATCAATCCTTTTATTTGTCATATGTTGCATCTGAATTTTATTTTAAAACTAATAGTGAGCAACCATACGATAGTATAAGGGCTACTATTACTAAAAATGAGGCTCAATCAACTATACAAAATATCACCTCAGTATATGATCGTTTAGCGTTTGAAATTCAAAACCTAAAAACAGAAAAAGAAAATTTATTGATCGCAATGATCATATTAATCGTCTCGAATTTTCTAATAACTTATAACACTATTTCTAGTTACTATGAAAAAAACAAGTTCAATTTGTATATTAAACAGTTATTTGGATTTAGCGCTATAAAGCGCAATAAAATTATGATTACTTTATTGTTATTAGTAAATATTATACCTATTATATCTGTATCTATATATGTTATTGATACTTATGTGATTTCTATAGGTATTTTGATCCTAATCTTAGAAATTTTAATAAGCTATTTCTTTGATAAGAAATTAAGCAATCAAACATTCAATGCTATCATAAAAGGAGAACATTAGTAATGATTGAATTAGTGAATATAAATAAGAAATTTGGTAATAAAGTTGTATTAAAAGACTTCTCATTGAAGATTGAAGATACAGACTTCATCGCAATCGTTGGGGAAAGTGGAAAAGGAAAAACGACGTTATTAAATATTATTGGTTTATTAGAACAAAGCGACTCTGGAGATATAATTATAGAAGAACAAATGAATCCAAACAAAAAGCAAACCTTACTATTGCAACGTGAAAAATTAGCTTATCTATTTCAAAATTACGCTTTAATGGAAAACGAAACGGTAGAGAAAAATTTATTAATAGCCCTAGAATATCAAAAAAATATCGATAAAAGAAAAATAATAAAAGAAGTTTTACAAAAAGTGAATTTGCCTAATTATGAGAAGAAAAAAATTTTTGAGCTTAGTGGTGGAGAACAACAAAGAATCGCTTTAGCAAGAATACTTATTAAAAAATGCGACTACATTTTAGCTGATGAGCCAACTGGTAATTTAGATAACAATAATCGAGATTTAGTGTTTAACATATTAAAAGACCTTAATGAAGATGGAAAAACGATAATATTTGTTACACATGATATGGAATTGGCCTCTAGAGCAAAAAAAATTATAACAATTTAGCGTAGGTTAAAAAGAAACTATTTTTACCCATACCATTAAAATAGTATGAGACTGATATTAATGCATCATTTGCAAAACGAAAGGACGATTCTTATGTATTTATAGAATCGTCTCTTCGTTACTATACGTACCCTTATTAAAGTCATTAAAAGGGGTCCTGTTGCAAAAAATCGAGAAGCTGATATTGTGTATGAAATATTGTATAAAAGAAGCTTATAACGATTTAATAGTGATGAATTATTAAATCAGTTGGAATCTGTTCGTAAAAAAGTAAGGTATGTAGAAAACAGCGCTAGTAATTGGGCTAGGATTAATCCCACTCTGTTCTTAATTTAAGGAATTCCAAAACGTTCTAACTTCAATGGAAGACCGCCTGCACCACAAGCTTAATTGTTCCGCAAAGAAAGTCATACTACTTGTATGGCTTTTTCTTTATTTTAGTTACTTAAGCCCTACATTTTTATCTGATTTGCTTCTGCTGGTGTAGAAGAGGGAAAAGATATAGAAGCATAAAGTGAAACTTTAATCAGCCCTCACCAATTGGGCTTTTACAGGCAGCCCGCCCCCCCACCTAATTTCTTTGATTCCGCTGAATTTTGAAATGGGGATCTTACCGCCCGTTAATGCGGGATAAAAGAAAACCACCTGAAATGATATGTACTTGAATAGTAGTACATAAAAAATACAAATAACAATAAATTAAATATCGTTAAAACAAAAAGGAGATGTCCTAGGCATGGTACTAGGACATCTCCTTTACTTATCTAAATTTCTAAACTCTATACAGCACTATCATTTAAACAATTATTAAATATATCTTCTATCTAAAACATCGTATTATCATTAGCTGCTTCACTTGGAATCTCTTGAATTACATCCCAGTGTTCGACAATCTTTCCATCCTTGATACGAAATATATCCACTATAGCAACTCCCTTATCTTGAGAATTAGTACGAGAATGTACATGAAGAGCAACTGTATCCCCTTCAGCTACTACACGTTTAATCTCTGCAGAGGAATTAGGATTTTTAACAAAATCCTCCTTAAAGAAATCCATGAAGGCTTTTCGTCCATCAGCAACAAAAGGATTATGTTGCTTATAATCTTCGCTAACATATTTAGGGATAATATCGATATTATGTTTGTTAAAAACTTCATTATAGAAATCAACTACCATCTTTTTATTCTTTTCATTTTCTTTTGATACAGAAGCGACATTTTCGCTCTTTATTGAGTTCCCTTTGTTATTACCGGTGGAAGCTTGATATACCAAAGTCGAAACTACTCCTAAAATAAATACAGAAATAATTGTTATGATTAAACTTTTCTCTAATTTCATATATACCTACCTCTTCTACTTAAATAAGTTCTCTTCTATAAAAAGCTTGAAGAAGGAGAAACCTTCCCCAAAATGTAATGTCAGGGGTAATGTTAGGAATTTCATTTATCCTAACATTACCCTATACAAGGCATATTAGAAACGATTAACTCTAACTTAATACCTCATTAACAGTTGCACTGTCCACAATTTGAATAAACTTCTTAACCTTATCGTTCTCATCAAACTTATAAAGGTGACAAAAATCTGCTATGAACGATTTCCCTGTAGCTTTATATGTTCCACTATATTTTCCATACACGATAACAGTATTGTTATTAAAAGCGTAAATTTCATCTTTAGCGCTATAGTCATCCCATTCTGTGCCAAGACGTTCATGTACGTTTTTCACTACTTCATCTGGACCTATATAAGTACCTGCATATGGAAACCCAGCAGCTTCTGTCCAAGATACATTTTCACTTAAATACGTTTTGAACGCATCCAATTTCCCTTCGCCAGTTAACACATACGTTTCATGTAATAGTTTTTGATATTTATTCATATCATTAACCCCAAGGCATTTCTTTTGTTACAACTTTTGCGCTTAATTCTAATACACCTTTATTTGCATAGCCTGGATATGCTGCTTCAAGTTTTGCCACAAAATCTTTTGAAGTTCCACTTTCCTCAGAAGCTTGAACCGCATTTCTTAGATAATCCATTGTCGCAGTAAGTGCTTGATTATTTAGGGATTTTTCGATTGATCCATGGCTAGGTACAATTATGTCAGCATGTAATGCTTGTAATACTTTCAAGTTCTCAATCCACGCCTCCATAGCCGCTTTTGAGCTAGTATCCGCTAAGAATACATGTATTTCGTTAAAGACATCAATACCACCAATTAATACTTTTAGTTCTTTATTAAATAGGCTAGTTCTGTAATGATCTAAGCCTACTAGTTCAAATGTTAACCCCTGAAAATCAATCGCTTTTTCTTTAAACACTTGAGGTAATATCACGTTATTTGGTGCATTTTCTCCAAGGATGTCTTTCCAAACTTTTAATTTCCCTAAGACAGAATGAACGATATGTTCAACAGTAGACTCTGTTGCATACGCTATAGCTTCTGGGTAAACGGCTTTAATGCTCTCTAATCCAAAGTAGTAGTCTGGATCCCCATGAATAATAAAGATTTTATCTAAAGATAAGTTATTTTTTTTCAGATACTCCACAATTTCTTTCGAATCAGATTGAGTAAATTTTGAGTTTATTAAAAATGCATGTCCTGCTTTCTCAACTAATGTTGCTGTGACCATAAAGCTTTTTTCGTCCGAACTAAACACCGTTAATTTCACATCTTTTTGATTTGTATCGATTGTTTTAAACATAGTATGTTATTCTCCTTTTGTTAAAGTTATTAACTAATTATCATATTTTTATCTTGTTCCGATAAAGTGAAACTTTAATCAGTGGGGGTTTTGTTCATCCCCCACTGATTATTAGCCTTCACCAATCGGACTTTTACGGACAGTTGATCCCCCACCTAACTTCTTTGCTTCCACTGAATTTTGAGGTGGGGGTCTTACTGCCCGTTAAAGCGGGATAAAATCTCCCACTCCCATTTATCTGAAAGTGTAATAGTACTGGCGAATATTCCGGAGATCAACGTCAGGTGGTCTAAGATAACATGTTTGCTACTGTATCCTAAATTTTCTTAATAAAAATTTTTAAAACGCGCTTCAATTTTATCCGGCGTCATTACGCCACCACCAATAGGAATAATTTGATTATCCTTTTGTAAAAGTAATGAAGGATAGCTATTAACACCAAGCTGTCGAACTTTATTAAAATCATTTTGGACATCTATTATTGTTTCTTGAGCGTTTAAACGTTCTAATACTTGTTCAGGGTCCAAACCATGCTCGATTGCAATTTTGCGATATGTTTCAGGATCACTCAGACTTTGGCCCTCATAATAAAACGCTTTTTGCATAGCCGAAGTGAATTCTAATAAACGGTCTGGCGCTAATGAGCGTAAAGCTGAAAAACCAATTGCAGCATCTTTCGAATTCATTTTAAAAGTCCCTTCCTCCACCAATTTTTGATAGGAAGGACCAAATTCAGCACCTGTAAGTTGATTAATTCTTTTATTTCCTTCTTCTATATATGAGAAGTTTTTCATTGGTAAATTATCTAAAAATAACCCTCCACATAAAACCGTTAATGGCACTTCAGTGTGTTTTTTGTAAAATCCTTTAATACTTTCTGAAAAACCATAGCACCATCCACAATATGCATCCCATACGTAAATAAGGTTATCTTGTTTCGTCTCCATTTAAATCTCCTACCTTTTTTTTATTATCCAGCTCAACTAAATTTTTGGTTTATATAAGTACATCTTTTTATACCTTATTCTTTTTTAGATACCTTACTATATTTCCCCAAAACTAATATTTCCAAAGAAAGATCCACCAAGGTTTTTAACAAAAGATAACGTTGCACCTTATTGCCCCGTAACAGAAAATACTAAAGCTTGGAATATGCATTGATTTGAATGTGTTAGTAACTTTCTACACCGGGGGCAACGTATGGACCACCATCCTTAATTAAATATACAAATCATATTTTTAGCAGATATTAGTTGTAACTAAATTGATTACACTTTTATGTAACTATTTTAGTTACAACTAATATAGAAGTCAATTCTTTTTTCCGAAAACATTAAATTTCTACATTATAACGAACTTTTGTGTTAACTTATAACAAAAAAAGAGGAGCCATCTCCTCTTCATAAATAAACACTATTTAATTTGTTCCTTATACTCATTGTTAACAACTACATACCACTTTCCTGTATCAAATTTTTCTTTATTAATCACGTAAACTTTATTTTGTCTCTTTACCTCCCCTGGTTTTAATTCCTTAGTAATAGTAGAGGTCTCACCTTTTTCAACCGCATAACTACTAGCTGCTAACACATCACTTTGATAAGCATTATCATTTTCATCCACTAAATCCACTGATGGTAAAACGGCTAATTTCATCGGTTCGTTTGTGATATTTTTCCCTTCTGCTTCTACAACAATAAAGACATGTCCATCTTCAGGTTTTTGGAATCCTATACTCTCTTTACCAACCTTATCTCTTTCTACAACTCTTTTTACAGTTACATCAAATTTAGGTGTATGAAAATCCTTGTTTACAGCATACTCTTTTTCTTTTATTTTTGATTTCTCTTTTGTTTGTTCTGTATTTTTCTGCTTTGTATTCTCTTTCGTTTTCGCCTCATCAGTTGTTTGCACTTTCTTTTCTTCTTGTTTAGAATTGGTTTCTTTAGATTCTGAAGAAGTTTTGTCGGATGTATTGCCGCAACCAGATAAATTGAATACTAAAGCGCCACCTAAAATACATGTAGTAAATTTTTTCAACATCTCTTTTTATCCCCCAATAACACGATATGTAAATTTCTTACTTATCATAGCAAAAAATATGATCTTAAATTGTTGTATCTTGTCGAATGATTAAGAATAATCAAGTTACTCCACGTCCTCTTTTATTATAAAGGTAAATATAACGTCTATAAAACCTGCTATAATAGGTTTTTACACCCTTAGCATACAATTTTTCACTTTCGGTAATGTGCCCCCTATTTGAAAGGTAATTGAAATATTAAGACCAACTGATAGAGGTGTTTATGTGGAATTATTTGAGTATTATAAAAAAAAGGGAAAGTTGAAGTGTTTAATTGGAACTGGGCTTTTTCTTTATGGATTAATTGGTATGTATAATACTTGGGGTAATATTAATTGGGGACCAGTAATCTTAATTATTATAGCTTCTCTTGTATTTTTTAGTATTGGATTTTGGCAATTAAGAAAAGGAAATTTACTAGAAAAAAATATAATTAAAAATGATTTAACATTTTGGGATATTGATACTTATGTTTTGTTAGAATTACCCGGTAATAATAAACATTTAGGTTTATATACTCCTGATGGAAGATATGTAGCAGGAACAAAGATGATTTCTTCAACATTACCTATTTTAAAAAATAAAGAAGTTTTTGGATTGGAAGCAAGTGATGGAGAAATCCTTGCATATTTTCAAAGTGAAGTTGAAAATTATGATTGGGCTATTTATGATTCGAATTATAATTGTGTAGGTATGTTTAAAGAAAATATGATACAAGGATTTGGAATGGTACGTGGTTCTTTGATGAATGAAAAAGAGATAAAAATTTCTGAGATAGAAGTGGAATTTGATTTTTTCGAAACGTCTTTTCATACAATGGATGATCGTATATTAATAAACTGCAAGAGGGGATATATGCCTTTAGAATGGAGTGAAAGATTTGGCTTAAATGTACCGATTATTAAATTAGGTAATAATATTTCTAATGCTGAAAAAATATTTGGTTTAGGTATTCTTCTTTATATTTTAGAAACAATTAAAGTAAGAAAAAGTAGGATTTTTAATGATTAGAATTAAATATTTACATTATGAAATTTATTGGATCTTTTATTAGAGATTACATCGCCGAAAGTGAAATATTGTATATTTTAGAATTACTTTACGTTTACTTCTTAAAATTGATGAGCATTTGTTATGCCAGAACCAACTGGAAATGGAAACGGCAAGCGAGTATACTCCGCTTGCCGTTTTTTCATAGCTTCGTATGTATTTGAATTCCTTTCGCTTTCTCTTCTTCACCCTTCACACGTACAATTAAATCATATGATCCGGATTTTGGCGCTTCAAAAGAAAGCAAACCTTCTTTTTGAGAAGTGACTTCTTCTTCATAAATGACCTTATCATCTTTTGTGACTTGCAATAAAATCGTACCTTCTTCAACTGCTGCCTCATAAGGAATTTCCACATTTCCTTTTTCAGCTTTAAGCGTTTGTACATCGTAATACCCCTGCAAAGAACCAATTGTTAAAGTCGTTTCGCCATTTTTTTGAACCTTTGTGACTTTTATTGCTGTATTACATGCGCTTAACAATACAACAAGAGTGAAAATGAGAAATGAACGAAGCAATTTCATAGAGAGTCCCCTTCCTTTAAATATATTAAGGTTAAAATATACAATCTAACATATTATTAATCTCATCTAAATTAAATTCCTCAACTGCTTTGAAATTCTCTAACAAAATTCAATATAAATGTATCAGCTATCATTTACAAACACCTCCTTACTCACTCTATCTCCATATTAACTGATAATAAAGCTCCCACACCAAAATTTGATGTAGGAATGATGCCCGTACAAAAACACTTGAGCGGGCTAGTAATCAGTTTCCCTTGATTACAGTTTCAGTTTCTTCTACCGCCCTCTTAATCTGCAAAATCCGACTAACCGGCACACTCGCATCGTGCATAACTGTTAATGCTTGCGAGAAGTGTTGTAAGTAGTTTGGATCATGACTTTTTGGTGAGACGATGATCATTTTCCGATTTAGTTCCTCTTCGAATAGGGTGAAGACTTTTTCTTTTCGGCTGTCGTCTAGGGCGCTGTCGTATTCGTCTAGGATGATGTAACCTGGGGAGGCTTCGATTGTTTGCAGTAAGGCTAGTGCGAATAGTAGGGATGAAAGGGATTCTTCTCCTCCTGATACGCCGCTTCCTACTTTTCCTCCACGTCCTTTGGCGCTGATGTCTTCCATTTTGCCGCGGTGACCTTTTTTGCGCGCTTTTATGTATAAATAATAGCGCATGTCGCCGTGTTTATTTGTGTCCATGTTCCATTCTACTTTTCCTTCGAAATGGAATTGTTCCATATACTGTTCAAATTTCTTATGGATTTTGTGCGCGTTCATTTGGATCGTTGTTTCTAGACGTTCTTTCATAAGCGCTATATTTTCGCGAAGTTCGTTTAAAATTTGTTCTGCGTTATGCAGTTCGGCATTACTTTTTTCGTTTTCTTCTTTCATCTTCGCGTAATTTTCCGGTGCGAGTGGATCAACCGTTAGGCTTAACGCTCCTTCTAACTCAATCTTTGCATTTTGTTTTTGAGAAATTGCTTTCGCTTCAGACCATTTCTCTATTTGTTTTTCCCAGCCTACTTGCTCTAACAATTTTCGGTACGTGTCATTCACATCATGGTTTTCTCTTTGTATGCTCACTAATTTTTCTTCTGTCGTGATGAAATACTCTTGCACATCTTGTTTTTTCTTCTCTAAACGCTGAATATACGTATGTAATTCTTCTACTTCTTGTTTTTGTTGTTTCGTTTTTTGATTCACTTTATTACATTCAATTTCTAATCTATTACAAACATCGTCAAGCTCATCTCTTTGTTCTACTACTCTCTTGAGCTCTTCTAGTAAATTTTTATGAAGTTGTTCTAGCTTTTGCATATGTGCAATTTTTTCTTTTTCTTTATGCAGTTCTTCGTATATCATTTCGTACTGTTCTAATGTTTCGAGACGTTCTCTTAAGCGAGATATACGTGTATGCAATTCTTGGTTGATTGCGTATAGTCTTTGGATTTCGTGTTCTAATCTTTGTTTCTCTTCTGTTTTTCGTCCTAACTGTTCGGTTCTAAATATACGTTCGGCAGCTTTTTGTAACACTGCTTCTGCATCTCTTACTTTGTATACAATATCGTGAAGTTTTCTTTCCTCTTCTTTTAGCGTATGAATATCGCGTTCATATTGGATGAGCTGCTTTTCGTTTTCTTCAATCCATTTCCCTGTCTCTTCTAGACGTTGCATAATTGCTTTTTCACTTAAAATGTATTCTGGTTTCTCTTGTTCACCACGTAATCCCCTTATATCCATTAGACTACCTTTTTGAATACATGGCTGTTCACCTGTGAAAAATTGTTTTACCCACCATAAAGCTTTCATCGCTACAGAAACAAGTTTTTCATTGTCCCCTTCTTTAATTCTTAACTGATACTGCGGTAATGAAATGACACTTTCAGTTGGAACAATGAGTGGCAATGGTACATAATACAAATCATTTGGCGGTGTAAAGTCTTTTGAATCTACGAAAATGGCATATTTAATTGTATTTAAAATATCCTCATTACGAAATTCTGCGTCACTTTCTAATTCAACTAAGTCTCGAAGTGGATACGCTTGTAACCCTTGTCTTCTGAAATATCTAAGCCCTTCTTCTTGCCTTGGACTTACGTAACGATTTAACTCTAGCTGTTTTTTCTCTTCATACTTTTGCTGAAGGTCTTTTTTCACCGTTTCTACAAGATCCTTCGTTTGCCTCATCATACCTTCTACCTTTTTATGCTTTTCTTCCATATAAAAGCTAGATTTATATTGCTCTATGTAATTCTTTGCAGAAACGACAGCTGCTTCATCATTATCTACTTGCACTTCTAACTTCGCGACTTCTGACCTTAATTCATTTAAATTATGGCTTGTCTCACGAATAAGCTGCTCTGTATATACTTTCTCCTTTTCAGCTTCTTGCAATTGCTGTTCTTTACTACTCTTTTCGGCTCTAACAACTTTTTCACTAATCCCTATATTTTTCACGCGATCTGTTACGTCTTTTATCTCTTCTTTCATTGCGTTCCATTCGCGCTCTTTATCTTTACTTTCCTTTTTGTACTGTAGTTGTCGTTCTTCGACAATTTCACGCTCTTTTTCTACACTTTGAAACTCTACTTGTTTCGCTAGTAACTCCGCCTCTAATTGTGCAAACTGTTTTTCTCCTTGCTGAGCCTCTTCATACTTCTCATCAAGGTTCTCTTTCATCTCTTCTAGCTCATCTTTATACTTCATACGCTCTGTATAATAATAATCTTCTAATGTACATAAGGCCGTTTTATATTGTACAATCCCGCTTTTCATACGATTTTGTTGATCTTCATAACGATTTTTTTCGTTTTCCCATCTCTCCAGCTCGAACTTATATTGAATTTGGTTGTTACGAGCTGTTTGTAAAATCGATTCCTTATCACGTTCTTGTTCTTTAAAGGACTCCCATGACCTTTGAATACTTTCAATTCCTGTCATTTCGCTAAAAATACGGAATCTCTCTTCTGGCTTCATGACAGCAAATTGATTTACATCTTGCTGGTACCAAATTAAATAAAACGCATCTGGATCAATTTTATATTTTTGAAGAAGCATTCTTTTATACTCTCTAAAGTTAAAATGCTTATCCGAAGATGAAAAGCGTGTTTCTTGCTCCCACTCATCTACCCGGTCACCTTCTGCAATATAATATTCTTTTTTCAATGGATGACCTGGCTCTTGCTCTAGATCAAGTGTAAATCTCACAAATTGTGCTGCATCTATAAATCCATCATTTTCATATATAAGTTCGATTTTTGCTCGCCACACTCTATTGTCTGGAAGGTTTTTCGACCGAAGTCCTTCCACATTTACTTTCGTAGATGCCATAACAGCGCCCCAGCAAAATGTCAGCGTTGATTTCCCGGCACCATTTGCACCTGAGATTAAAATGTGGTCACGTTTTCCCATTAAAGAAATCGTTCTTGGCTTATAATCACGTATACCAGAAAAAGAAATACGGTATGGAATCATATCGTTTCTCCACCTCCTACGTTATAGCGCTTAAAGAATTTTAAAACATCGTCCATATGGAGTTGTTGCGACTGACTGAACTCAGCTGCCCTATGCAAGAACGAATCGGAAAACATTCTGCTTCCAATTGCCGTTAACGTATACGCCTCTTCTTGTGATTGAGAATCATATTTCGTAATAGCCCCAATTTTTAAGAGTGGATCTAAATTCGTTTGTACTTTTCTACGCGCTTGCAACGTTTCATGCCCAAGTGCACTAAGCAATTGATCAAATAACGTAAATTCATTTTGCAACACTTCTTGATGATAAAAAATAAACATAAGTAACCCGAGGCTTTCTGAAGATAATACTTCTCTCGCCTGCTTTGCTGGCACTCGCATCATCACAATAACTTGGTCACGCCTTGCATCATATATACACTGAAAATAGCCACTTAGCGCACCGTTTATACGCTTCATAAATGACTCAAATCCTTCTATATCATCACTTTGTAATCCAAGCATTTTCACTACTTCTTTTCGGCGTAAGCCAAAGTTTGTCGCCCTCATACGTGCTGAAGATGAAAACAATAGTTGCATAAAAGTATGCTCTTCATCACGCGATAATATGTAGCGAAGTTCTCCTAATTTCGCAAGCGGATTAATTCCCTGTCCGGCTTCTAACTCGTTTTCGCCTATCATCTTCACTACCCCATTTCCATTCTTTTTCTATATTTCTTTCTTTTACATTTTGATTATCCACAATATCTGCCTTATTATTAGCCGTTAAAGCCGACAGCGCGATTAATGCATTTACCGCATCTCCCCACGTATTAGAACCGGCTTCAAGCACGAGTTCTTCCATATCGACTTCTTCTTGTTCCATAAGAAACTCTTCTAATCGTTCCGTTTGAATTTGCTCTTTCGTCATACTCCACTGCTGATCTGCCAATAGCTTCTTCACTTCAGCTTCTGACATTTCTTCTATATCTTCATATTCTTCCTCAACAACTTCTTCTATATGATCTGTGTAGGGCTCGTACTCTTCTAAAAACTGAATACCACTAGAAATTGCGCCACTTGATAGCGGGGCTGCAAACTGTACTGGCATCCATAATCCATCTTGTCTCTCACCTTCTCTACGGTCTTGCTCCATAAAGCTTAAAATTTCATGCGCATCTGGCAATTCCATATTTTGCTTCGTAAAACAATTTTCAATAAATCGCCGAAGTGCATCATGACGGATATTCGCTCCAACTGTAGACTGTTGAATATGCGTAAAATGCAAAATCTTCTTAATCGTTCCAAGGCTCACTTGCGATCCTTCAAACATAACGCTCGTACCCCTTTTCACAAGCGGCTCTAGCACCAGGCTTTCTTCAAACGTTTGAAACTTTTGGAACCTTTCTTCAAAACGAGCATTTAGTTCATTCATTAAACGATGAATAATTTGTACTTGTGGCAATGCATATCGATCTGCTAAATATTCCAGTTCTCTCTCTTTTAATCTTTCTACCGCTTCTTCTACATTTTTAATCATACTCGCTAACTTATTTCCGCCCGATACACCTTTATCATCATACGCTTCACTTAAATCTGCATCGCGATTCGCTTGATATAAAGATCTCGTTATTTCATCTTGCATGTAATACGCTAGTGAATCGTTTGCTAGCCTGATTAATACATCAATCATTCGTTTCCCAACGTCCATCATCGTAATCTTGCTTTTCCCTTTTGCAATCCATCCATATTTATCTAAAATATTAATGAAATGCTCTAAACGAATCGACGGGTCCCCGCCGTACATATTACGGTAACGAAATTTCAACGTACGCACATCTTCAATAGAAGACGTCAATCCTAACGCTTCTTCGTTTAAAATATTTAATAGTAGTAAAAACTCGTATGTTTTCAATGGATCATTAAAATATTCACTCTGCCCAAGCTCCGAAATAACACCTGATAATTTATTTAGATCTTTCATCGCATTTCGTACTGAAACATGCGACGGATCTGTTTGTAAAATCGAAATTACTGACTGATCCATTTCTTCCAAGTATCCACGCCTCCTAAGCTCTCTTCTTGTTCAATTTCGCGTAAACGAACGGATTGCTCAAATTCTTCCTTATTTAATACCTTTCCTTCTGAAGAAATCCATCTCGTATACTGTTCATACGGAGAAACTAGTTCGAATAACTTACCACTAATAATCTCACCCGCACCGTCATAGTCCGTCCAAATCATAATTTTCATAATAGATTTCGAGTGATCCAATACGCTTTGAATCAACTTTTTATGCCCACTACGTAATTGCCCATCCACTCCGATAACGAGACTACCTGTACTTGCTACAAAATCACTCTCCGCTGCCATCCTCGTTAATACCGCTCTATTTTCAACGAGCCATAAAACCTTCGCATCCGTTTTATACTCATAACGAAATACAACTAAATCCGTTAATGAACGTACCGTATCACACTCATAGCGCGTATTACCTTCATATAAATTCCCGCAAAAAAAGATAGGCGTCACTGTTCCTAAACTAACCAATCCTAAACAATGCGGCGGAGCATCTAACATATCTTCTAGCTTATCGAGAAACTCTTTTTTATGTTGGTCAAACTTTTTAGAGCCACCAATCACTTCATAATACGTCGCTCCAATCTCTTTCCAATCAAACGTACGCTTTTCACAACTCATTTTATATATGGCAAGTAGAAAGTCTACAAATAAGAGCCTCTTCTGAAACGACCAGCGTTTTTCATCTATAGAAGACAAATCACTTTCAATATTGCACAAAACGTGCCATAATCTTTCCGTATACTCATTTATGTACTTTGGCATAGACTGCTTTTCCTTCGCCCACTTTCGGAAAGCCTCTTCCTCTTTTCCCTTTTCTAACTGTTGTTTCTTTTCCATGTATGTAAACAAACCATATCCCATTCGATAAAAAATGGAATGAACAGTTTTCTCGTCTTTCTCAAAACGAACTTCCTTAATTAAAATTCCTCGTTCTATACAATCGATCATTTCATGCATTGTTAACCATTTTAAAACATCACTTTCTCTTTTCCTTACATTAGGTGAATAAAAGTTTTTTGTAATAGTAGTAGAAACATCTGAAACTTCTTCTTCACTAAAAAGAAGTTCTGCTGTTTTTATAATCTTACGCGGGGTCTGTTTTATAATGGGGAGAGTTGTTATACCTTGTTCTTCACGTATATATAATTCATCAATCTTTTCAGCAATTTTCATTACATACAATTGAATAAATTGTATACCATTCATACTTTCACTTCCTTACTTACAAGCTATTTCCATTGTAGCATAAGCTCGGACCGTTCTTTCTGTCAATGAATGCCACACCTTAAAAAAATATATTAACGATTATCCAATTATATCGACTTACCGACAAATCCCGTAGAAACTAACAAGAAATCCCACAGATATCACAAAACCAAAACCCTCCATATCCACCAAGTTTCAAAAATGATGGATGTAGAACCCATGATAGCATTTTTACTCATGATGGTCGGTCTCATTATCGTTACTGGTTACACATCGATTAACGCAATTGTAAAAGCCGAACTCTTCCCAACTGAAATTCGCGCACTTGGTGTAGGTTTACCATATGCACTAACAGTTGCGATATTTGGCGGAACAGCTGAGTTCATCGCATTATGGCTAAAGAGTATCGGAATGGAATCACTCTTCTACTTCTACGTAGCTGGATGTATCGCGATAAGCTTTATTACGTATTGGCGTATGGATGAGTCATCGAAGACTTCGCAGATCGAGGCGGAGCTTGGTGGTGGGGATACACTAGCTAATAATAAGTCTAGTTAAAATTATGTATTCTATGTTTTTCGTTTACCTGAACTCGATTTGCTTTATCTAAAAAAGCATAATTCATTCATATATAATTTAAAAACCTCTACTTATATGTAGAGGTTTTTTGAATTGTATAACGGAAAAATAATCAAATTCACTTCTCTTCTATTCGATTATGACATGTATTATTTAGTTCGTTAATCATATTTGAAAGCGCATACACAAAGTTTAACATGTTTAATATATTTAAAAAAGCCTATATTTTTGTAAATAAAACAAATAATATAAGAATATACAGAAAAATACATCATTTACAATAGGATGGGGGAATCGTTATGAAACTAAAAAAGACGTTTATTGGGGTAACATCTACACTTTGTACATTTTCTATGTTAGCAGTAGCACCTGCTAATTCTTATGCGGAAGAGTTAGAAAATGAATTAATTGAACAAGAGGTACAAATAATATTACCTAATATAACTCAATATACATGTTATCCTGCTATACAGTGCGGAAAACCAGGCACGACTTATACTAGACAAATAGCAGATATGACAAATGTATACTTAATGAATGGAGCATTAATTGGGCTTTCTGGATTTTTAGGAGGTAATCTTGTCGCGGCGGGTAGTTTTATTGCAGGAACATATTATTCAGTTGCTTCTGCATATTGGAAACCAATGTCTATGATAATTACATATAGCTCTGGGACTCCTGGTGGCGTCTCTAAAGTGGTAATGTATTCTCAAAAAAACTTTAAAGGCAAATCACAAACAAAATATCGTTAATCTCTAGTAAGGAGATGATCATCTATGAAAAACTTAATTTTAGGAGTTTCGTACTTTCTTTTACATTGTTTTATTGTTTTCCCAATTTATTATGCATACCCAAGCTATTTTGATACACCAAACAAACTCATATACTACTATATCCCTTTATCATTGTTATGTTTTTTATTAACATTAGGTATAGGAAAATTATATGATAAGAAATTCAAATAAGATGACACCTCAAAGTTGTCATCTTATTTTCCGATCCTTTATCTTATATTGATATACGAATAAAGATTACTTTACGCTATAATTCTAAATAAAATTTATTAGTATAGAAACGCCCCCATCCTTTACTAACAAAACAAAAAAGCACCAGGTCCCCCCTAGTGCTCTCCCTCTAAAACAAATGACAAGCCACTTCATGCCCTTTCGCAATCTCAACCATCTTCGGTACTTCCTGTGCGCATTTTTCAGTGGCGAATTTGCAGCGCGTTCTAAATTTGCAGCCGGATGGTGAGTTGAGCGGGCTTGGAACTTCACCCTCTAGGATGATCCGGTCTTTACCAGTGTTTGTTGGATCTGGTTCTGGCATAGATGAGAGTAGTGCTTGTGTGTATGGATGTGCCGGTTTTGTGTATAAGTCTTCGCTGTCGGCAATTTCTACTATGTTTCCTAAGTACATGACTCCGATGCGGTCTGATATGTGCCTTACCATCGATAGGTCATGTGCGATGAATAAGTATGTGACGCCTGTTTCTTCTTGGATGTCTTGCAGCATGTTTACGACTTGCGCTTGGACTGAGACATCTAGTGCTGAGATTGGTTCGTCACATAGGATAAAGTCTGGTTTTACAGATAGTGCGCGCGCGATGCTAATGCGCTGGCGCTGGCCCCCGCTAAATTCGTGCGGGTAGCGATATAAATGTTCTTCTTTTAAGCCTACCTTTTTAAGAAGGTCTAATATGATTTCTTTTTGTTCTTCTTTTTCATAAGATCCATGAATGTTCATTGGCTCACTAATAATTTGGAATACGTTCATTGCCGGGTTTAATGATGCGTATGGATCTTGAAAAATGATTTGCATTCTTTTTCGATATTCTTTTAGTTCACTTTCCTTTAAACTTGCGATATCTTTTCCGTCGAATAAAACGTTACCTGAAGTGACGTCGTGTAAACGAATGATGCTTCTTCCTGTCGTTGATTTTCCGCAGCCAGATTCTCCTACTAACCCGAATGTTTCACCTTTTTTAATTGTAAAGCTTAAGTCATCGACTGCTTTTAATTGCTCTGTTTTTCTACCGAATAGTCCTTTTTTAATAGGAAAATACTTTTTTAAGTTCCGAACTTCAATTAAGTTTTCTTCATGCATGGGAATCACCTACCGCCCTATCATTTAACCAGCACATGGAACGTCTTTCGTTTCCGATTTCAAAATATGGTGGACGTTCTTTTTCACAAATGTCCATCGCATACGGGCAACGCTCTGCGAATGGGCAACCTTGTGGTGGATTTAATAAGTTTGGCGTTACACCTTGAATAGGAGCGAGTCTTTCTTTTACACCGTTCGATATTTTTGGCAGAGAGTTTAATAGCCCTTTCGTATATGGATGATTCGGCGCTTGGAAAATATCAAGTACAGGTCCTTCTTCCATAATAAGCCCGCCATACATAACGATGACGCGCGTACAGTTTTGCGCGACAATTCCTAAGTCATGCGTAATAAGAAGTAACGCCATATTCGTTTCGTTCTTTAAGTTTTTCATTAAATCTAGTATTTGTGCTTGTATCGTTACATCAAGTGCAGTCGTCGGTTCGTCAGCAATAAGAAGGTCAGGGTTACAAGACATCGCCATTGCAATCATAACCCGCTGCTTCATACCACCGCTTAGTTCATGCGGATATTGTTTTACCCTTTCTTCTGGTGACGAAAGGCCGACTTGTTTTAACAAGTTGATCGCGATTTGCTCTGCTTCTTTCTTTTTCACTTTTTGATGACGTATAATTACTTCCGTCATTTGTTTTCCAATTTTCACGACCGGATTTAGCGCTGACATTGGGTCTTGAGAGATAAGTGAAATTTGATTTCCTCTAATAGAACGCAATTCTTTTTCAGATTTAGAAAGTATGTTTTCATTATGAAAAAGGATTTCCCCTTCTTTCACTTTTCCTGGTGACGTAACGAGAGACATAACAGACTTCGCCATTACACTCTTCCCGCTTCCAGATTCCCCAACGATACCGACTACTTCTCCTTTATTTAAGCGAAATGTAACGCCGCGAACCGCTTCAACTTCGCCACTTTCTATGAAAAAAGAAGTCTTTAAATTTTTCACTTCTAGTAGTTTTTCAGACACGCTTCTCACTCCTTTCACTTAACACTTTAGTTTTCATGTCCGGCTCCTTTTGGTGCGAAAGCTTTCTTCAATGCTTCACCAATTACGTTAAAACTAAGTACCGTTAAAAGGATAAGGAATCCTGGGAAGAGTGTTAAATACCAAGCTTCACCAATATATCCTTGCGCATTGTTTAGCATGCTGCCCCAAGAAGAATCTGGTTCTCTAATACCTAATCCTAAGAAACTAAGTGATGATTCCATTAAAATCGATGTCGCAATTGTTAATGTCGCAGCGATAATAATGGTTGATAAAATGTTAGGAATGATATGTCTTACAATAATCATAAGTGATTTTTGTCCTGATACTTTTGCGTATAAAACGTACTCACGCTCTTTTACAGATAACATTTCTGCCCTTACGATACGGGCGGTGTCCATCCATGTTAGTAATCCGATAATAAGAACTAACGTCGTAATTCCTGGTTTTAAATACGCATTTAATAGTAGCATTAAAAAGAATGATGGAATTGACATAAGCACTTCAACAACTCGCATTAAAAAGTTGTCTAACTTTCCGCCAAAATACCCGCTAATTGTTCCAACTGCAGTACCGATTGTAATAGAAACAACCATCGCAAGGAAACCGACCGCAAGCGAAACTCGTCCGCCATATAACGCTCTCGTTAAGTAATCCCTTCCGTAATCATCCGTTCCGAAAGGATGACTCATACTCGGTTCTTGTAAGCGATCTGGAATCGACATTTTGCTAGGATCGTACGGCGATACGAATGCGAAAATTGATGTGACCGTTAAAACCGCAAGTATAATAACTCCCATTGCAACAAACTTATTTTTCGTAAAGCTATGTTTTATCGTTTGAAATCTCCTATTATTCATTCCAAATCACCCCCTCATTCGAATGCGCGGATCTACTACGCCATATAAAATATCAGCAATTAAGTTACCGAGAATTAACATGAATGATGATAGTAATGTAATTGCCATGATAATCGGATAATCAAATCTAAAAATAGCATTTACCCCAAGTGAACCAAGACCCGGCCATGAAAATACTGTTTCCGTAATAAACGCTCCGCCTACTAAACTTGGAATCGATAATCCGAAAATTGTAATGATCGGTATTAATACATTTCGAAGTACGTGATTAAATAACACTGTTTTCTTTGAAGCGCCGTACGCATATTGAATTTGTACATATTCTTCTTCTAATTGCTGAATCGTACTTGAACGAATATATCTCATATAAACAGATACGTTTTGGAACGCTAACACCATGCAAGGTAAAATGCCGTGTTGCACAATATCCCAGACAGAGTCTTTACCTACTGTGCGCATACCCATACTCGGAAGTAGGTTCAATTTTAAAGAGAATAAGTAGACTAATAGTAGTGCAAACCAGAAAACCGGCATAGAAATACCAACGTATGAAATAAAGTTTACAATGCGGTCAAAGAATGAATTCTTTTTCACACCTGTAAATAGTCCAAGCGGTATTGCGATTACGAATGAGACGAGTAAAGATGATCCCATTAATCCAATTGTTGCAGGTAATCTTTCTGTGATAAGTTCCAAAACAGGACGATGATTTTGAAGTGAGTAACCAAAGTTTCCTGTTAAAATGTTTTTTAACCATAAAAAATACTGCACGTAAATTGGTTGATCTAGTCCTAAACTTTTGCGAATACGCTCCACATCAATTGGACTCATGTTTGGCGTTACAAAGTTTCGAACAGGATCCCCCGGCGCTAGCTTTATTAATAGAAAAGAAATAATAGAAATAACAAATAAAAGCGGAATTGCATTTAAAAGCCTCTTCGCAATTACTTTATACACAAACTTCCCCCCTCAAGCTAAAGAAGCTGATTTCCACCAGCTTCTTTATTGTTTCTTATTTCACTTCATAAATCTTAGATAGATCTTCAAACATTGTGACAGGAATTGCTTTCGCTTCTTTTAATCCATCAAACTTTTTATCTACTGCAATAACTGCTTTCGGATACGCGATTGGTAGATAAGGTACGTCTTCTCTAGCTGTCTCTTGAATTTTATGGTATAGCTCTGCGCGTTTTGTTTTATCTGTTTCAACTGCAGCTTCTTCCCATAACTTATCGAAATTAGCGTTTTTATATCGTGCATAATTGTATTCAGCATTGCTTAAGAATAAGCTCTTATATGAATCTGGCTCAGGTCCCATTATGTAACCACCAAATGTAATGTCATATTCTTTATTCTCTTTATCTAAGCCTTTTTCACTTGCTGCACTAGCATCTAATGCATTTAGTTCAACTTCTAAGCCAACTTCTTTTAATTTTTGTTGTGTATAAAGTGCTAAGCTTTCCATGATTTTATTATTCGTTACATACATCACACGTACTTTTTCTTTATCTTTCACGCCAGCTTTTGCTAATAAATCTTTCGCTTCTTTTTTATCATACTTATAGTCTTTAATATCTTTCGCATAATACATAGCGTCTGGCGTTAAGATTGAATTTGCTGGTTCTGCAAATTCACCCGAAACGAATGCTGAGTTAATCATTTCTTTTTTATCTAACGCATGCGCAATTGCTTGGCGCACTTCTTTTTTCTTCATCAAATCTGTATTCATGTTATAAGATAAGTAGAATAATCTACCTTCAGGGAATGTTACCATTGAGAAGTTCCCAGTGCTATCTAATTTCTTAAAATCTTGTGGCTCAATCATCTTCATGTTGATTTGACCATTTTGCAGTGAAACATTTGCTGTATTACGGTCTTTTACAACGCGGTATACAATAGAGTCTAATTTAGCTTTTCCACCTACATAATCATCGAATCGATCTAATGCAACGTACTCATCTGATTTATATTCTTTAAACTTAAACGGACCTGACCCTACAGGTTGTAAGTTTTTCTTACTCTTCGCTAAATCTGCTTCCCCTTCAAATACATGTTTCGGAATTGGGAAGAAATCATTCATCACACCTTCGAAAGATGCGCTTACTTGTGGTAAGACGAATTGAGTCGTTAGCTCATCCACTTTTTTCACCTCAAGCGGCTTTCCTTTAAAAATAAAGTTTTCACGGCTTGAACTATTTTGCTTCTCATCTAAAATAGATTGGAATGTAAATGCAATATCGTCTGATGTAATCTTCTTACCGTCATGCCATTTCAAATTATCCTTTAGTTTTAAAGTCCATGTTAATTGATCCTCTGAAGGCGTAAAGCTCTCAGCAAGAACAAACTTTTTCTTACCGTCTTCCATATGATATAGCGGTGCATATAAAGCTTGCTGCACAGTTAATGACACACGATCATTCGCATAAAGCGGATTCATCGTATCTGGATTATCGCTAACACCAATCGTTAACGTTCCTCCATCTTTCGGAGTCCCTGATTTACTAGTGCCCGCTTGCTTCGAATCTTTTTCCCCTGAACAAGCAGCTAATGCAATAAATAATAGTAGGACAAATGGTAATACAAACAACTTCTTCTTCATATTTCGACCCCTCTCGACTATTTACACCTATAAGAAAACTCGGAATTAATACCGAGTTTTCTTATAGGTTTTAAATTACCACTACCGGTATGTATTGTCAAACTTTTTCGCAAAGGTAGAAAGTTTGTAATCTATTAATGCATTCTTGCGATAAACTATATTTATGCGGAGGAGAAAATAAAAAGACCACGAATAAGTAGCCTCATAAAATGAGTTAAAAAACTATCAACTTACAGAAAACCCCTCTAAAATGATTGTTTTATATGATCGAAAATGTAGAATGAAATTAAAGACAAAAACACATTTAGGAGGTTATCATGACATTTGATGAATTGAAAAAAAGACCACCAAAAGGCAGTCTCAAAACTCAATCTTATTCCCTACTCCTTGCTCCACCGCTCTCTCATACAAATACTTCGCAACGATAATATCTACTACCGCCAAACCAACTGATTTGAAAATAGTAATCTCTTCATCATTTTCGCGTCCAGCTTTTTCTCCGCTTATAATTTGACCAAGTTCAGCGTGAATGGCGTTTGCTTTGAATAAACCTTCTTTTATCGGAACTTGAAGGTCTCCTGTTTCGTCTAGTGCTGCTTCTTTTGATTCGACTACTACTTTGTTTGCTTTAGCTATGGCATGTGAGGGTAGTTCTTGCATGCTCGGTCTGAATGAGCCGACGGCGTTTACGTGGACGCCTTTTTGTAGTGTTTCTGAGAAGACTGGTGTGGATGCATTCGTAGTTGTGACGATGATGTCTGCTTCACGTATCGCTTCATTTGGATCCTTGTAAACGTAAGCTGGTTTGCCTAATTTCTCTTGTATATATTGCGCAAATGCATATGCTTTTTCTTCTGTGCGATTGTATAAGATGACTTTTTCGATATCTCTAATCGCAAATATTGCTTCAGCAATTCCTTTCGCTTGTTCACCCGTGCCGATAATGCATAAAGTTTTTGCGTTATGACGAGCTAAATATTTTGTCGCTACTCCTGATAAGGCGCCTGTTCGGATCATCGTTAAGTACGATCCTTCTAAAAGTGCGAGCGGTTCTCCCGTTTGAAAGTCTAATAGCATCACAATCCCGTTGATCGTTTTCTTTCCTATCTGTTTATTTTGCGGGACTACCGTTACTATTTTTACTCCAAGTGCCTCAAGTCCTTCCGCTACTGAAGGCATAATTAATGCCGTATTTTGCTCGTTCGCAAATGGTAATGAGCCTCTTATTGGTGTAATCGTTCTTTCTGCGGAAAATTCTTTTAAAGCAAGCGCCGCGTATTCAATAACTTCATTCATATTTACTAAGTTTCTTTGTTCGTTCGCGCTTATAACTAGCATATCTTTCCACCCCCTCCTTCTATCCCGTATTAACGGGCAGTAAGACTCCCATCTAAAAATTCGGTTGGACAAAGAAGTTACACGGGAGATCAACTGCCCGTAAAAACCCGATTGGTTCAACTAATAATCAGTGGGGAACCCCTCCACTGATTAAAGTTTCACTTTATCCTAACAAAAATCCCCGTTTCAAATCATCTCTCGGATCTACAACGAACTGATGAAACCCTGTAATAAATGCATGCCCCGTTACTTTCGGAACGACAGCTTCATATGTACCTACCGCTGTTACCGACAATACTTCTCCCTCGAATTTCCCATCAGTAATGCATTCATGGATGAATACTTCTCCTTTTTGCAAGGTAGCTTTTTCAAAAAGAGTTGCGATTCTCGCTGAAGTTCCTGTACCGCAAGGAGAACGGTCTACTTGCCCATCAGCAAAAATCGTTATATTTCGTAGCGTAGCACCTTTGTCTTTCGGTTCATCTGAAAAAATAACGCCGTATATCCCTTTTAAACCTTCTTCAAGTGGATGCTTCACTTCCATTTTGCTCTCTATATAATGTTTAATTTTACCGCCCCACGTTTGAATAGCAGGCAAGTCTTTAAAATCAACTTTCAGACCAAATTCTTTACAGTCTACTACAGCGTAAAATGCTCCTCCAAACGCGATATCTACTTGAAATTCATAGTTATCTATTTTAATAGGAACGTCTTTTTTGTATACAAAGGAAGAAACATTTTCAAATGATACAGATTCTACTTCACTCCCGTTATATGTTGCATACGCAATGACTTCCCCAGCCGGGCTATCAATAATGAACTTTTGTTTTTCCCCCTTTACTTCAAACATACCTGTTTCAATTCCAACCGTAATAACAGCGATAACGCCATGACCACACATCGTACTCCAGCCTTCATTGTGCATAAATAATACGCCAAAATCAGCGTGAGCACTTGCAGGCGGTGTAATGATACAACCGTACATCCCGTGATGCCCTCTCGGTTCATACATCAGAACTTCACGAAGGTAATCCAAATGTTCCATACAGTAGGCGCGTCTTTCCAGCTGCGTTTCTCCTTTTATTTCTGGCACTCCGCCCGTAATAATTCGAAGCGGCTCCCCAGCTACGTGTGCATCAATCGTTGTATATATTTTACTAACCTTCATTTCTATCTCTCCCCTATACGTTGATACTATTTCCAACGCAAGTATCATGCCAAATCGTATAGCATTACTTTTTCCAAATCCCCTCAGCAATGTGTATTCTTTTTTCAACAAATTCATATACAACTGTCTACTTTTTTATACACGGCTTGGACGTTACGTTATAAAACACCTCGATAACTTTGCAATTTCACTGGTACACACATGCAAAATTCCTTTTATCATTATTATTTTCAATGTAAAGTTACTTCGCCCCCCAACATATACTGTTCAAAAGCAAAAAGGAAGTGATCCCATGTATTACGGAACAAAGGGCTGGTACGTAGCTGAACTAAAAAAATTAGGCGTACGCTATCATGAAGGACGAAAACTAGAAAGTTACCGCGGGCACATATTACGCAATTTATTAATCGCACAACAAGAAAAATTAAAAGAACAGTAATAGATTCTCCTATCACAATATCAACTTATCGCCGCCTACAAGCTGTCAATCAATCACACATCAAACTACACTAAAAAGGTCACCCAAACGGGTGACCTTCCTTTCTTATTCACAAACAAGAATTTGTCTAGTAAATGACCCTTTTCTTGTAATACAGCGATCTGTAATTTCAAATCCTGCTTCATGGATCATGTCATCCATTGTCTCCATCGTTACAACGACTACCTTTTTAGCGATGCGGCGCGCACTTGAAAGAATGGAGAGCTGGTCTTCTGGTGTGGCATGCGTAAATAAGTCGTACGGCATATCGATAATGGCAACGTCATAGTTCTCAGTAATTTCCTCGATTGGACCTTTTGTTACTGTTCCTTCAAATCCGAAATGTGCGATGTTTTTTCTCGTTCCAAGAACTACAAGTGGATTAATATCTCTACCAACGATATTAATCCCCATAGAAAGTGCTTCTACTACTACTGTTCCAATACCGCAGCACGGGTCAATTGCTCGTACTCCCTCTGGATTTGGTACAGCGATATTTGCAACCGATCTCGCAACACGTGTGCTAAGTGATGTCGAATAGCTATGCGGTTTTTTTATGTGATGATACCAAACTGGTTCGCTTTCTACATAGTGCCCGAAGTACCAGCGTCCTCCAAGAGGAACAATCCCGAATACACGCTCTGGATTACGAACATCCGCTTCTCCTTCAATATGCATGCCAAGGTCTCGTTCAATAAGACGTCTTTCTCCATATTCAATTTTATTCTCCCCAACGAGGTCATTGATTTTAACGAAGATAACTTTAAATGTCGCTCCCGCCAAATCAATTTGTTCCACTTGTTTTAAAATGCTTTCTAAGTCATCTCCTTCATACATAACTTCAATTCGCTCTTTCATAAACGCACTTCTACTCGGGTCAATTTTGACATCACTTTTTAAAATATTAACGTGGGACTCCATTCCAAAGAACGAGCGCATTTCCAAGTAACATAAAGCACGCTCCTCCTCACGAAATGCATACGTATATATACAGGCAGGTGTTTTACTATGATTATTCAATCTATTATCATCCTCTATCGTTTAAAATTGTTCTAATTACAATTACTCAAATACTTTTGTATATAAAATTAAATGATATCATATGCCGGAAATAAAGAGAAACGTTAATAAATAAAAGAGACTGCCAATGGCAATCTCTTATTATTTATTAACGGAAAGAAGACACGTTGTTACCCATTTCTTCATAGTAATCTAAAATACCTTGATAAATAGCTTCCGCTGCACTTTGTCTCTGCGCTGGTGTAGCTATTTTATCTGCATCACTTTTATTATCTACAAATGCTAATTCTGCTAATACAGCTGGCATTGTATTTTCTCTAATTACGTATAAATCGCCTTTTTTCACACCACGATCTTTTGTTCCCAGTGCATCTACAAGACGTTCTTGAATTTTTTCTGCTAGTAAACGACTTTCTGATACGTTAGGATTTGTTCCTCTTGCTGTCGCTGATTCATAGTAAAACGTTTCTGTACCTTGTCCATTTTTACTTTCCGTACCATTACCATGAATACTTACAAAAATATCCCCATTATTTTTTTGAGCAAATTCTACACGTTTCTTTAAAGAATCAGAAGCACTTGTTCCTGGACGTGTATCATCTGTACGAGTGAATAACACAGTAAATGGTGTCTTTTTCTCAAATATCTTCTGTAATCGCAATGATACATCTAATACAGTTTCACTTTCTTTCTCATAATAACCTGGATTACCTGAATCAACTCCACCATGACCTGGATCAATGATAATCGCTTTGCCCTCTAAGAAGTTACCTTGCTTCACTGGATTTAATTGATTTTTATTAACCCATTGGAAACCAGCGCCCATGCGGATACGAATCCAACTGCCGCTCTCTTCAATAACAGTTACTTGCTGTGCGTTATGTGTTCCCATTACTTTTGAAGAAGAAGAAGCTTCTGCATAAGTAGTGAATCCTTCATTAATAACTTCTGTTTTCTCTACTAGAGGTGTCCATTTATCACCGTTACTTGTTGCAATTTTAATCCATCCATCTCGTTCTTCTTTAATTTCAACCATTTGTGGATTATGCTGATTTGCACTAATCCCAGAACTTAATGATGGTGCGTGATATGTAATGAATTTTCTATCTATATACATTGTCTTTGTTTCTACTGGACGATCACTATTCTTGCTAAATTTATCTGTTTGCGCAGTAAGCTGAGCTGCTTGTTCACGCGTAATAGAATCATTCGGTTTCCAGCCATCCTCTGTACCTAAAGAAAGTTTTAATTCTACTAAAATATTAACTTCTTCTTTACCCCAATGATTCTCTAAATCAGAAAATTTTGTAGGAACTGGTCCTGTTACTTTGCTTTTCAGATTATATGCTCTTACAAGCATAGCTGCCATTTCAGCACGAGTTACTTTTCCTTCAGGATCAAATACTCCTGGTTCTCGCCCTTTAATAATATTCTCTTTTTCCATGGCTGCAATAAATGAAGCTGCCCAACTATTTTTTGCATCATTATAAGACGGCTTTGCATTTGGATCTACTTTAGCACCAATTGCTGTTGCGATAATCTTTGCTGCCTGGGCACGTGTTAAATTTCCGTATGGCATAAAGTTACCATCTGGCATACCGTTAATTACATTTCTCTCTACTAAATAATAAATTGCGTCTTTCGACCACGCACTATCTGAAACATCAGGAAATTTCTTCGTTTCTGCTAAACTACTAATTGGATGTGCTAGTAAATTTGCTGCTAATAAACCTGCGGCTATTGCTTTGTACTTCATGAAAAATAAATCTCCTCTCAAAACTTCATATTCATACAATTTTTTAATCAAGCTAACTAAAAAATATTAACTATTAATTAATTCCTTTCATAGTGTATAACATTATATATCTATAGTAAATACGTTTCCGGCCGTATAACAAAAATCGCATATATATAACTTATAATGAATGTATATAAAAAAACTTTAATCAGCTCACAAATAGCGGGATAAAAAAGCGATTAGAACATGTCTCCTAATCGCTTTGCCAAATAAAAAGCTGATTAAAAATAATATCTTTAATCAGCTCTCTATTATCTATGAAATTATTCTTCAATTAAATTAGACATTACATATGCATACACTAATGCTTCTGTATGCGCAATAGAACTTTCATGTGTACGTTCAAATGCGTGAGAAGAATCAATACCCGCTCCAATTAAAGCATGTTTCACATCAAATCCCGCGCGAATCGCAGCTGATGCATCAGATCCGTAGTATGGATAAATATCTACTTTATATTCAATATGATTCGTTTTCGCAAGCTCTACTAAATGTTTACGCAGTGCGTAATGATACGGGCCGCTAGAGTCTTTTGCACAAATAGATACTGTATATTCATCAGATGTTTGTCCATCACCTAACGCTCCCATATCAACTGCTAAGTATTCAACAGTTTCTTCTGGAATGTTAGAGTTACCACCGTATCCAATCTCTTCATTATTAGAAATTAAGAAATGCGTCGTATATGGTAATGTTACGTTTTCATCTTGTAATCTTTTAATTAATTTTAATAAAATCGCAACACTTACTTTGTCATCTAAATGACGTGATTTTATGTATCCACTCTCTGTAATTTGAACGCGCGGATCAAATGAAACGAAGTCTCCTACTTCAATTCCTAATTCGCGTACTTCATCAGCTGAAAATACGCGCTCATCAATACGAACTTCAATATTTTTCTCATCGCGTTTTGCTTCACCTGCATCTTTATATACATGTACAGATGTTTGATGCATTAAAATCGTTCCTGTATATGTCTTGCCACTTGATGTTTCAATTTCGCAATATTCTCCTTCTACAGAGTTCCAGCGAAATCCACCAATCATAGAAAGACTCAGGCGACCATCAGGCTTAATTTCTTTCACCATCGCACCTAACGTATCAACGTGTGCCGTTAATAAGCGGTGCTGCGCATCATTCTTCCCTTTTACCGTTAAAATAAGAGCTCCCTTATTATTACGTTTCGTTTCTACGTTCCACTCACTGACATAGTTTTCAATGAAATTAATAATTTTTGCTGTATTTCCAGATGGACTTGGAATAGAGACAAGCTCCTTAATCAGTTCCATCGTTTCTTTCGTATGGTGTGCCATTGTCGTTTCCTCCTCATTTTCTCTACTATTCAGTATACAAAATTCGCCAGAAAACCTCTACTTATATGGCCTAATTTTCTAAATTGTAGTAAAATTCTTTTTAGTATACAAAAGGAGCCCTGAAATATGAATATATCAAAAAAATATATACACATTGTACTCATTTGGTTTTTAGCATCATTATTTTGTTTACAAATCTCTTATGCCATTCATACTACTACTTCTATTACAATCGGGTGGATATTAACAGTTATCTTCTTCATTATTAGCTTCATTGCAACAAAAAAGCATAGCGTTACTCAGTAACGCTATGCTTTTCCTATAAAACTATTCTTCTGAAACGTCTAATAAATAAATCCCTCTTTCAAATCCACCGCGCTCTATCTCTTTTTGCTTACGAAGGCGTTCCACATCTTCAATCGATGCACCTTCTGCACGTGCTAATGAAATGATAACCTCTAGCGCATCTGCAAGAGAATCTAGTGCATGTTCGCGTTCTTTCATAGAAGCAAATTCACGAATTTCTTCCGTTCCAATTTTCGCTAAAGCTTGTATGTAGGCTTGACCTGTTAATTTTTGTGCTGTATATGTTTTTCCAGACATTAAAATCTTCTCTGGAACACGATCTCTTACTAACTTATTATATGCTGACATCATTCATCCTCCTATATTTAATAACATCCGAGCTCTGCTTTATAGAAAAACCATTTTTTCTTCACGCACGCACTTAACATATCAATTCCTGATCCATGTGCTCTTACATGCGGAAAGAAATAGTGCTCTAAGTCTTCTTCCTTACCATATAGAGTTTGGTACTCATCTGGAATCGCTTCTTTTTTCACATCTTTTTCTTTCGTCACCCCGTCAGAAAATGCAACACTTGGATGTCCCTCAAAAAATAACGCAGTCCGAACTGCCAAAGATGGTGTACTATGCAAAGCAGAATATGTAAGCAAAATAATAGTGATAACACCAATCATTCTCTTCATGTATTACTCCTAAAAAAAAGTGCTAACACAATTATACTAAAATGTGTTAGCACTTTCTCCCCTTTATCCCGAATTAACGAGCTAATAATCAGTGAGGAATGGACAAACTTTATTCCCCTTTAAATGCTGGTAAACGTTTCTCTAAAAACGCAGCAATACCTTCTTTATGATCCGCTGTTTGTCTCATTGCATATTGACCACGCTTTTCTAATTGCAATGTTTGCTCTAAATTAGAGCGATTTACTTCACATAAAATTTGCTTCGTTTGAATCATTGCTTTAATCGGTTTTTGTGACCATTCATTAATTTTTTGCTTCACAGCCGTTTGGAAATCTTCGCCGATTACTTCATCAATTAAGCCGATATCAAGCGCTTCTGTCGCTGATAATTTCTTACCTTCCCAAATAATTTGCTTCGTCATATTTTCACCGACGCGCTTTTGAAGGAAGAAATGACCGCCTCCATCTGGAATTAAAGCGATTCCAATAAAGTTCATCGCAATAACAGATGATATATCCGCCATTACATAATCAGCTGTTAACGCAATACTTAATCCAAGACCTGCAGTTGGTCCATGAATTGCACTAATAACAAGCTTTGGCATCGTATATAACGTCACGACAACTTCAGAAATAGTATTCATAATACCATCAAACTTACTTTCATCATTACTTGAAAGCATCGATTTAATATCCCCACCCGCAGAAAAACCACGGCCGTTCCCGCATAACACAACGATATGCGCAGAACTTTCCGCTACTTCTTTCAACTTTTGTAATAACTCTTTTAAGGTCGGCTCATCTAACGCATTTAACACCTCTGGGCGATTGACCATAACCGTTGCAACGTGGCCTTCATATTTCACAACGACAGATTCTGTTTTACTTGTTATTTCCATTATATATACCCCTCTTTTCTCCATAAAGATTATACTTATATAATTATAGAGAACCATTGAAAAATCCTTCTTTTTTCTCAATTTTCTGTCTAATAATCTCGCAATTTGTACATATACCGTATAAAACATACAATTCCGTTGAAAAATATAGAAATTAAAGTCGGTTTATCCATGCTTTTCATCTATTTACCATTACAATGAAATGGTGTATTCTTAAGTTTGATAAAGTGAGACTTTAATCAGTGGGGGGTGTTCATCCCCCACTGATTATTAGTCCTCACCAATCGGGCTTTTACGGGCAGTTGATCCCCACCTAACTTCTTTGCTTACGCTGTATTGTATTTTGAGGCGGGGTCTTACTGCCCGTTAATGCGGGATAAAAAAACAAATATTGAAATTCATTCGCCTTACTATATAAAAAAGGCTTTATACCCATCTTTTGGGTGTTGTAATAAAGGAATGAAGAACTGGAGGAACATATGGTTAATAAGTTGAAACAAACGGATAACTACTTCCCACATTTCCTATTGCTATTCATTGTGTTTCAACCAATTTTAGATTTATTAACATCTTTTTCAATCTATATATTACACATGAGCGCAACAGTTGGAGTTGTAGTCCGTTTCGCCTTTATGCTTCTTGCATTAGGATACCTACTTCTTCATCACAAACAACAAGATGCGAAAAAGTACATCCTCTATTTATGTTTACTCGGAATCGCACTCGCAATCGGTCTTGTAAATAATATGATGGTTAAATCTCCAGTTTCATTTGGAGAAGAAGTTAAATTCATTTTAAAGAGCATATATCCAATTGTGCTACTGTTTGGATATATTATCGCCTTTAAAGAGCTAAAAAATAAAGAGTATGTATTTCATAAAATCATTACATATTTCTTATATGCAACTTTAATTTTAAGCATTACAATGATTGTCGCAATGCAAACTGGAACGGATTTCCCAAGCTATCCTCACTCAAAAATCGGTTCAAGAGGTTGGTTCTTCGCTGGAAATGATTTAAGTTCTCTTTTTGCCATTATGTTCCCAATCATTGTCTTATATTCGATTCATAAAACAACTTCTTTCTCAAAAATATATTACTGGATTCCAACAATACTTGCGATGTATGCAAGTATTATGGTCGGAACGAAAGTCGGATATGGCGCAATTGTTATTACATTAGGCGTAGCACTTTTCTTCTCATTCATTGAATATATGATAAATCGTAAAAAAGAAGGAAAAGGATTCACACATATTGTAAATACCGTTGTTGCCGCTGTTATACTAGGAGGTTTAATTGCTCTTACACCGCATACTCCTATCGCAAAAAATATGGGCATTCACATGCAAATATACGAATACAAAAAATCAGTACAAGAAGAGAAAGATCGAAAAGAAGGAAAAGTAATTAAAGAAGATCCAGAAGATGCAAAAAAACATGCAAAAGGTGAACTTACAGATTCTGAAGTAAAAAGTTTAATTTACAGCGATCGCGACAAATTCTTAAAAACATACAAACAGTACTATAAAGACGCACCGCTTTCACAAAAACTATTCGGAATGGGTTACGCTGGTAACTACACAGATAAAATTAAATTAATTGAAATGGACTTCCATGACCTATTTTTCGCATTTGGAATTGTCGGTTTCCTTATTTACTTAATACCACTTCTATACTTTGGTATTACATTATTCATCCGCATGATCACAAACTTTAAGAAAATCATGAGCGTAAAGTATATGCTATTAGCGAGCACACTCATTCTATCACTTGGCATTGGCTTTATGTCTGGCCACGTATTAACAGCGCCAGCCGTTAGCATTTTCTTCGTTGTTATACTCGCCTATATCATTGTTGATTTTGAAATTGAATAAAGTGAAACTTTAATCAGTGGGGGTTTTGTTCATCCCCCACTGATTATTAGTTGAACCAATCGGGCTTTTACGGGCAGTTCATTCCCCACCTAACTTCCTTGCTTCCACTGAATTTTGAGGTGGGGGATTACTGCCCGGCAAATAGCGGGATAAAAAGAAGGTGCTACGAAATATTAGTAGCACCTTCTTTTTTATTTAATTAATGTTTTACGTATTCTAAGCTTTCTTTTGCAATATACGCTTCTGTTACAGTAGGATTATCTGAAATAACTTTAACCCACGCTTTTCCATTTATTATCTCTTCACCAGTAACTGTGACAACTACATTTGTATTTAAACGATACAGTCGCTCATTTGATATACTAGGATTCTTTTTCACTTCCACGTTATTCATCACACGTGCAAGTTTGTACTTGTTGTATTCTTTTTTACCTAAATAAGAATCAAAACGGTTCATATGCCCCGCTACTTTTTTACCCCAGTTCGCATCAGATGCATATTTCGCATTTAAACCAGCAGCTTTATCACCTGTATATGTTGCTGTATAACGCCAATGTCCTGGATTTAAATATCCTTCATTCATGTATAATTTTGCTGCATGTTCAATACAATCTTCTTTTGAATTGAATGCTTCTCCGTTACCATATGGACTATCGTCTGTTGCTTTTAAACCAAATAAATTATTTTTGTCTTTTGCAAGAGCGCTTGTTCCATAATAACTTTCATGAATTGCTAATGAATATAAGAATAATGCATTTACATTATACTTGCTTTCTACTTCTTTAAATTTCTTTCCTAAACCAATTAATGGAGAGTCTGGCTTAATCGATTTCACATAACTATCTAGTTGTTCAGCTGTATAATCTGTTTTCGAACGTAATGATAAATAATTGAAATATTGATAGAAAGTTTCGTCTCCAAATGTCTTTCCATCTACACTATACATTTGCTGTCCTTGCTTCATGAAAGAAGGTGCCACACCATATCTAAATTCTGTATATCCAGGTGAACTTGTATTATATGTATAATATTTATGGTATAAATATCCATCTGATTTCACATAATAAGACGACTGTTTCATTTCATTGGTAGGAATTAAAGTGATTTCATTCTTCTTCACATAACCTGTCAAACCAGAAAGTTGAACTTTCACACGATCTTCGCCAACTTCTAACACTTTCAATTCTGTTCCATACTGAATATACGTATATACTGTTGCTAAATTCTCATCATAAATATTAATGATGTTTTGCCCAGTTATTCTTTTCGCACTTGCAAAACCATCTTTAATCCATAAAAATTCGTTCTCGTATTTTACCGCATTCATACCTTTATTTTGAGCAGCGGTAACCGCTTCTTTATACGTATTATAGCGCTCTACTTCTTGCTCTGTTCCGTTTTCTCTTACATTTGTCACGACATATTTCTTAGTTTCTACAGGATTGCTATTTCCGTTTTTTTCAATCGTCTGAAGCATGCGATCCAACATAGCTGAAGCCATCCCTCTTGTAGCTGATAAATGTGGTCTAAATGTATTATCTTCTGGATACCCTTTAATAATTTGAGTAGCCACCATAACTTGCACATGCTCTTTATAGTTAATACTATCTTTATCAGTAAAGGTAAGCGGACTTACAGCTACTTTAATATTTTTATAGTCTAACGCTCGCTTTACCATGATCGACATTTCTTCACGTGTAATCACATCATTTGGTGAGAATGTCTCGTTCGTACGACCATTAATAATTTTCGCTCCATATGCTCTACTTACACCATCATATAAACCGTAAGTCTTCGGCACATCCTCGAAATTCGAATCAGCTTTCGGTAAATTTAAAGCCCTTGCTATGAATGTAGCAAACTCTGCTCTTGTTACTAATTTATCAGGCGCATATACATTGTCTCCATACCCCATTAAAACTCCTTTAGTAATAAGTGAGCGCATATTCGTCTCAAACATATGTCCTGTAATATCATCATTTGCCGCATAACTTGAAATAGGAGTTAAAAGTAATGATCCCGTTAATGCCACTGCTGTTATACCTTTTGAAAAAGTCTTCAAGGTTATCCTCCTCGTAATCTACGAATTTATTATCACAAATTTGATTATATAATAATCGCAATCATTTTAGCATAATAAATAGGAATTAAAATAAAACGTTTTTAAAATCAGAATTTTCATTATATTCAAAACAAAAATAAAAGACACTTTACTTTTTTAATAAAGTGCCTTTTTCCATATGATCAATGAGTTTCTTTGTTGCCTGTTTGCCTTGCAACCGAAGCTCATCTATTGTCAGTTGTAACTCTTGCTGCACAGTTCCTTGTTGCATTAATTGCTTTTTCGCAATTTCATATAAATACTCAGCACTCCATTCACCATCCACACTTCCTATAACTGGCTGATTCACTTGACTTAAAAACGAATCAATTTTCGGATCGTATGAAATCCCGACCATTGGAGTTTTGGCTACAGCAGAAAAAACTAGTGCATGAAGACGCATACCAATTAGTAATGAACATTGTGATAAAATGAATATTTTCTCGTCGATATCCATTTTATATGGAAGCATATACGTCTCTTCTCCCATTAAGTCTACTACTTCACGCGAAGCTTTTTGATCAAATGGCTCATGCATTGGAACAAATAGAATTTGGTATCCTTCTTGCTTTAATTTTTTTAATGCCGCAGCTAATTTTTTTATATAATCTTCTTTTGCATTCCAATAACGCACACTAACCGCGATTACTTTTCCATGTATCGAATGCTTTTGCAACCAATCCGATTGTTTTGTCCGTTTCCATGTTAAAACAGGGTCTGGAACAATTTCAATATCGTTTTTTATGCCAAGTTCTTTTAAATATAAAAACGAATCCTCATCTCGAACTGATACATAGGAAGCTTTTGACAAGTTCCATTTTACTAATAGACGATTATATCCTTTTGTAATTGGACCTATTCCTTGTGAATAAATATAATACGGCTTTTTTAATAATCGAGCGAGTCCCATAATACCCGTATAATATAGAATACTCTTCGTACTTGTCTGATCTTGAAGAAGGCTCCCGCCACCGCTAATAACTCCATCACTGTTTTTGATTGCATGATAAACAGCTTTTATATCCCAGCGATCTACCGATTCTACACCATACATTTCCTTTGTATATTTAGAATCATTTGATAGTACTACTAGTTCTATATCCGGGTTCTCTTTACTTAACGATTCAATAATTGATTGTAGAATCGCCTCGTCTCCAACATTATAAAAACCATAATATCCTGATAAGACTAAACGCACCCTAAATCTCCTCCAAAACTAGGTAACCGTTTATTTCATCTAACATAAACTAGTACCCATTCCTTACCTAAACACTTAATACCCTACATAGTTTCCTCTTTATCAGTTCATATGAATTATAATAAAAAATTAAATTTCTATATTTATCTTTTCAAAAATGGTATTTTGTTTATTGATATCCATTTTAATTTCAAAGCACATACACCATACAAAATGGTTGTAATACTTAATGCTATACCACTGAATAATAACGTCATAATTCTTGAAGATGTAATATTTATCACATTACATAGTTCATACAATCCTAGTCCCAAAATACATGCTATTGCTAGCACACCAAAAAAGCTTTTTAAATGAATAGAATAGGCAATATAGCTTCGAATATACAAATGATTTACAATACAAACCAATACGTAAGTAATTAATGTACTATACGCCGCTCCATCTATGCCAAACTTCTGCACGAACATTATGTTTAACACGACTTTCACACAACTCGCACCAATAACAATCCATGCAGCTTGTGCAGAACGGTTAATGCCCTGTAAAACACCTATTGATAATACCATAACCGCAGTAAAATACGAACTGCCAATCATAACTGTTAACATACTACTGCCTTTTACATCTGTGAACAATCCGACATTTAACGGTACTGTTAATGCCATCAACCATATTGTTAACGGTGCTGTCAAAACATGCGCTAGTCGATTTGTATTTTGAATTGTTATTTTCGCCAAATTTATATCTCTTTTGGCCAATGCGGAAGTTAAGAGTGGTATTAACGGAAATACAATTGCACTTGCAAAAATAACAATTATTTGCGTGAATGCAAAACCGCGACTGTATATTCCAAATTGTTCTTGAATTTCTGTTGATGATCCTTGTAATACATGCGGTATTGTAAGCGAGTCTACTAAATTTAAAAGTGGCATTGATAAAGCTCCAATAGCGATTGGGATCGATACCCGCAATATCTTTTTGCCGTTTTCTCTTAAATCTCGGAGTGAATAGGAATTGCTTTTATTGTAGTATGGACTTCTATTATATTTTATACGCAAATATATAAGCGAACTAATGACTCCAAGAAAAGAGCCAACCATCGCACCACTAGTAATAACAGTATTACTCTTATCCCATGATACTAGTATGTAAGCAATTATTAACATAAAAAACACACGTACAAATTGCTCAATGACCTGTGATACCCCTGTTGGTTTCATATCACCGAAACCTTGAAAATACCCTCTATACACCGCCATGTATGGCGCAATGAGTAATGCTAATGAAGTAATAAGCAACGGCATTCTAGTTTCTTGTCCACCAAGCATATTTGCAATTTCAATAGAAAATAATACAATGACTAAACAGCCGAAAACGCCAAATGCTATTCCTATAATTGACGCTGATGTAAATAATTTCGCAATTTCCTTTTGCTTATTTTTTTCGTTCAACTCTGCAATTAATTTCGAAATTGCAAGTGGAACTCCGGCTACCGATAATGTAAGAGCAATCATATATACAGGAAAAACAAGGCGGAAAATACCGAGCACTTCATCTCCTGCAATATTTTGTAATGGAATTTGAAAAAAACTACCAAGCAATTTCGACAAAAAAGTTGTAATGGTTAAAATTGCTGCTCCTTTTACAAATGTTTTATTCATATTTTTTCTCTTTTCTTTTATACATATACTCTCAAACATATTTTTTTAAACGATAAGGATTCATTTTATCCCATTGGTTATCATAACAAATTTATTATAGGTTGAATACTTGGTTTTTTTTTCAAAATAGAAAAGAGAACCCATTTAAGCCTGTCTCTTTACAATTTTTTCTAATTCCTTCCATTATATATGTACACACTATAACCGTTTCTGTTACGCCAAAAGAACCCTTCCTCTCTATCACTGCGATACATATTACTAAAAACATTATAAAAATATCCCACAACTCTACATTATAATTTATGTAAGATTGTGAGATATTCTAATTACCATCTAAACACTTAAGATTTTCAATTGCTCTTTCTGTTCATTGCTTGCCATTACTGCGATTGTTTTTTCAATACTCGGATGTACTTGCTCAAGCTTTACACTTGCTCCTACTTTATTTGATTGCTCAACAAAATTTAATAATGCCATAGCTCCTGATACATCCATATAACGCACATCTTTCATACGTAAAACAACCGGTGACTTCACATCTTGTAAAGTAGAGAAAATACGATCTACTGATAGGAAAGAGAGCGGTCCTTGAATTGTGTACGTTTCTTCTTTTTCTTTTACGATAGAAGTTTTGCGTTCTTTACATTTCACCATATATATGATGAACGAAAGAATAATACCGAATACAACAGCAATCATTAAATCGAACTTCACCGTTACAATCATCGTTACAAGCATAACAACGACATCACCTTTAGGAGCGACATGCATCTTTTTCATGCTTTCCCAATCGAACATTCCAATACCAGTTAAAATTAAAATACCTGATAATACGGCAAGTGGAATATATTGTACGACCGAACCAAGACCCATAATAAAAATAAATAAGATAACACTATGCATACATGCCGAAAGTGCCGTTTTACCGCCACTTCTTATATTCACGATAGACCTTACAGTCGCACCTGCACCTGCTAATCCGCCAAACAACCCGCTCATCATATTACCGATACCTTGTCCGACCAGTTCTTTATTACTTTTATGACGTGTACCTGTCACATTATCCATTACGACCGATGTTAACAACGAGTCAATCGATCCTAATAAAGCAATACTAAGCGCTGGCAAAATAAGTGCTGCTATTCCTGTTCCACTTAAAGATGGAATATGAAGCGTAGGTATCGCTTCTGGAATGGTTCCAATCTTTTCAATTACTTTATTTAGTGAAAGATTTCCGATAATCGGTAACTTTACTGTAAGTCCTTCGAGTAGGGAAGAAAATAAAGGAAGCAAAGCTGTCACACCGACTAGTGCTACTAAACTAGACGGAATCGCCTTAATCCATTTACCAGAAACAATCATTACAATAATCGTTAACACAACAAGTAAAAAACTATTTTGTACGTGCTTTATTTCGCCTAAAATAATGATTAATGCAATACCATTCATAAATCCCGAAACGACAGGATACGGAATATATCGAACGTAAGAACCGAGCCTACATACACCGAATAAAATTTGAAATAACCCTGCCATCATAAAGGCAATAAAACTTGCCTCTAACCCGTGCGTCGCAATAACTCCTGTTGCAATAACGGTAATTGGTCCCGTTGGCCCTGTTACTTGCCCAGGTGTCCCGCCAAATAACGCTGCGAATAAACCTGCAAAAATCGCACCATACAATCCAACAAGCGCTCCCTCAGACGTTCCTGTCGCGGCAATACCAAATGCAATCGCAAGGGGTAACGCAACAATCGCAACAGTAAATCCTGCTAAACATTCCTTTGCTATTTTTTGAAACATAAAAAAACCACCTTTGTATAAAGTCCATGTTCCATTGTACACCTAAAAAGATACATTCGTTAGCTCACTTTTTACATTCTCGTGACGTAAATGTATTCAACGAAAAGTTTCCCCCTTACCTTTGGAAACAATTGCAACTATGCTATAATGAACAAATTAAATCTTTTACTATATACTTGGAGGCACTATGCTAACTTTTGAAGAAAAATTATCGATTATTGAATCTTTCCCAGAACTAGAAAGAAAGAACGTATCATTAAAACGTGTAAACTTCCACTTTGAAGAAAGTCGTTTAGATAAAAAGAACGTTGTATTTCATTTACACCCAAATGGAAATGGCTTTGTATATGCAAGCGGTATTAAAGGTTATAAAACAGATGATAAAGGCATGGTTAACATCCGTGAGTTTTCAGCAGAGGAGTTACGTTCAGTAATTGAGAAATCAATTGACCTTCTATCACAAGAAGAAGTAGTAGCACCTGTAGAACCTGCGAAAGAAGAAGAATGGCAGAACGAAGATGGTCATATTCTTACTCTTATTTCAGAGGATGACATGTGGAACGTGTACGCTGGTGTAAACTTAGACGGTACATTCAACTCTTATCCAGAAGCTGCGGAATACCTTGATGAAGAAGGCTTTTCACGCAAATAAAAATAGAAACCTATTTCATTCAACGACTTTTATAGTAATCAAAGAAGACACTTAAGGTGTCTTTTTTTTATATAAACTCCTTTCTCACACTATCTCTATTAATTTTCATAAAATGATTCAGAGGAGGTTTATATGAATACAACTGCTAAATTAATAACTTGGAAAGAACATGGCGATATGATTATTCTAGAATGTGAATTAAATGGAAAACGCTTCGAGATATCAACATATAAACAACGAATATATAATGCACACCTTTTATCAGCTGACGTTTATATTCGTTTAGACTCATCTGATAATATAATTGGAATAAATATTTATAAAAAGTAAGAAAAGCCCCCTATTCCGTAGGCGGGCTTCATCTTTATTACACAATATTAGAGTATACTCTCTTTTTTTTTCATACAGTTTATGTAATTATACATATTCATCAAAAAATACACTAAATGAATATTACATGTAGTAAAATATAACTTGTGGGCACGTTCTATAAAGCAGATTCTTTTAAAAGGCGTAACATATCAATTATTATAGGGGATGTGGCGTCACTTCGATATTGATCTCAAATCTCTTGTCTTTTGTGAACTAACAATCTAGTGTATATAGACGATTCTGCTTTATAGTGTGTGTTTACACTCATAACAAAGGGGTAATGGTAATACGGATAGATTCCGATTCGTATGAAATGAAATGGTTCAAGTCGGAGAGAGGCACCTTAAGGTGTCTTTTCTTTTTGTATTACATCCACTTTGTGTTTCCACCTTATTTCAAATGCGCTAATTAACCTTCACCAAGAAAAAATGAGAATTAACAAAGATATTGTTTCTTCTGTTTAATACAGAAAAATGCAGGATACCCCATAGATATGGGGCATCCTTCATTTTCTATTTTTTCGCACCTTTCAACGACTCCCTCAGTACAAACTTCTGCAACTTCCCGCTCGCATTACGAGGGAGTTCATCTACAAATAAATAATGACGCGGACGTTTATAATCTGCTAATTCATCACTTTCTTTGCAATACGTTTCTAAATCAGCTTCTGTTATTGTTTCATCTTTCTTCACAATAACTGCCACAACACGCTCTCCCCATAATTCATCTGGCTCACCAAGTACCGCCACATCTAATATACCTGGATGACTATGAAGGAAATCTTCAATTTCACGAGGATAAATATTTACGCCACCGCTAATTACCATATCATCAACGCGATCAGCAACGAATAAATAACCGTCTTTATCAAAATAGCCTAGATCACCAGAATGATACCATCCTTTATACATCGATTTTTTATTCGCTTCTTCACGATTATGATAGCCAGCCATCATAGTTGGGCCGCGTAAAATAATTTCTCCCACTTCATAAGGAGGTAATACATCATCTGGTTCTGCCGGTGCATCCTCGTTCGGTTTCACAATACGAACTTCATGGCTAAAACATGGCGTGCCTGCTGAACCAGCTTTCGTAATTTGATCCTCCTCTACGAGAAATGCAACAACTGGCCCCATTTCTGTCATTCCGTATATTTGAACAAGATCAATATAAAGACGTTCTTTACATTCCTTCACTAACGCCGGTGCCATTGCTGCTCCGCCATATATACCGATTTTCATTGACGTTAAATCATACTGAGCTAAATCTTTTTGCAACAACATATTCCACATCGTCGGCGCTGCAAAGAACGTCGTAATCTTTTCTTCTTGAATCGTATGTAATACTGTTTCTGTATCAAAATGATGCAAAATAACATTCTTTCCGCCAACTTGAATGCGTGGTATGATTCCAGCATTTAATTCACCACAGTGATATAAAGGCGCAACGACAAGCCCTACACTATCTCTATTATATTTTAGGAAATACGTACAAATCATACTATGCTCAGCCATTTCACGATGACGATGTAACACGCCTTTCGGATGACCTGTCGTACCGCTCGTATACAGCATAGAACAATAATCCATTTCATCAATTTCGATATTTACTTTCTCAGAAGATGCTTCATTCACTTTTTCATGGTAGGAACTTGCATAGGAAGGTTTATCGTTTTCTATAGACCAAAAAGATGTATTTGGAAAATCTCTTTCAATTATAGCAACAGTTGACTCAACTGCTTTTTCAAAGACAACGACTTTTGAGGATGCGTCCTGAAGAATATAAGATACTTCTTTTGCTTTTAAGCGGAAATTAATCGGGTTAAAGATCGCTCCAATTTTCGCACAGGCTAAGTAAACGTTTACAAATTCATGGCAATTATATAAGTAAACAGATACCGTATCTCCCTTTCTTACCCCTTCTTCTAATAGAGCGTGCGCTGTTTTATTTATTTGTTCATCCCACTGTTTATACGTCCAGCGAATATTTTTTTCAGGTTCCACTAACGCCTCTTTATTTGGATACTTACCAACTGATAAATCAAAAATTCTCCCTATCGTCATATACATGCCAACAATTTCCCCCTTTTCTCTTTCATAAATCTATCATTTCGTCCATAAGTAGACATTGTCCTCTAATGATTTGACTAATTTTTCTGATTATTATCGACATAGTTTTACATACGGTACCGCTAGACGATAAATGAAATTATATCGGCGATTTTCCAGATATATCGACCGTAACTTGAAATATATCAACCACAACTCAATTTATATCAGCGATTTTTCGAATATATCGACTTACCGACAAAAACTGACAAGATATAATCGGACCGCCCGTTACTGCAGGATAAAAAAGAGGTTGTTCCGACTCGGAACAACCTCTTTCTTCTTATGCAAATAGCTCTTCTAAAATTTTCAGTTTATCTTCTGTATATTTCACAAAGCCATCGTTATATGATTTTGGATCTTTCGGATTCGCAAAGTGCGTAATTGCTCCCGTCTTCGGATGAACAAATTTACTTGATGCACCACAACCAAGTCCGATAATTGATTGTACTTCTTCCATAATGACAATGTTGTAAATACTTTCTTGCGTCGGCATTGCATAACCAACGTTCTCTAAGTTACCTAAAATATTCTTTTGACGATATAGGTAATATGGTACGTAATTATGCTTTTGCGTCCACTCTTCTGCTTCATGCATCATCGCTGTAATTTCTTCGCGACCTGCTACTTTATATTTACGTTTGTTTTGCGTCATTTCAGAAGCACGTTTAAATGATAACGTATGAACTGTTAATGATTCTGGCATTAACTTTTCTGTTTCATCTAACGTATGCTTGAAGATATCTAACCCTTCACCAGGAAGACCAATAATTAAGTCCATATTAATATTGTTCATTCCCATTTCACGAGCTAAATGGTATTTCTCAATTGTTTCTTCTACAGTATGATGACGTCCAATTGCTTTTAGTGTCTCTTGATGGTATGACTGCGGATTAATACTAATACGGTCAATATTCCATTTATTTAACACTTCTAGCTTTGCTGGCGTAATTGTATCTGGGCGACCTGCCTCAACTGTTACTTCACGCACATTTTTCACATCTGGGAACGCTTCATACATTTCTTCATACAGCATATCCATCTCTTCTGCTGTAATACTTGTAGGTGTACCACCGCCGTAATAAATCGTCGTAACTTTTACACCTTTTTCTTTTAAAAACTTACCAATTTCACGAACTTCATAATGTAAACCACCTAAGAACGAATCAACAGATCCTTGGCGTCCATTAATTGCATAAGCCGGGAATGTACAATATGCACATTTCGTTGGGCAGAACGGAATACCGATATAAATACTTACTTCTTCTTTCAAACGGTATAAATCCGGAACAACTGCTAATTGGCAATCAACAATGCGCTGAAGAAGTTCAATTTTCTCTTCATGAATTAAATAACTTTCACGAAGTTCTTGATGCGCTTCTTCTTTTGACATACCATTTTGAAGCATTTTGTGAAGAAGTTTCGTCGGACGTACTCCCGTTAAAATACCCCAGCTTTGTTCAATACCAGTTAACTGCTGAAGAACAGAAAGATATACATAAGAAACAACGTGTTTCACTTGCTTCATACGCTCTTTTTCATCTGTGAAAGCAGATAAATCTTTCGAGAATGTTTCTTCATACACATTTCCTGTGCTAACATCCGTTAATTGAGCGGATGCTTTCACATTATCCTCAATGTGTATATCAACGATCAGATTTGCTTCCTCTTGTTCAAATCCAATCGTACTATCTTCAAAAAATAAGCCGCCAATATTTTGTAGCGGACGTAAAAAACGATCATCTTGTAACGTTTTAATTGAAATTAACAACATTATCACCTTTTCATTTGCAAACTCTCTTTAGTTTACTTGAAGGGCGTTTACAGGTCAATACAGAAGGTTTTACCTGTTTCTCTTACATTTTTTCAAATAATTCTTTTTATGAATATCGCTCATGTATATAGACATCATCATTTTCTCTTGTTAAAATTTATTAGTGTTAAAATCGATACATAGTGAAAATACAATATAAAAGGAGGACTGTTAACACTAGATTCCACAATCTAATGTGTTAAAAACAAATATGAAAAAGAAATTTTATAGTGTTTTAACTCTCTCTCTTGCATTACAAACTGTTCTTGCACCTACTTATTCATTTGCAGAGAGTGCTGAAAAATCCGCCGAAGTATATACGGAGGATCAAGTTTTTAAAAGTATTAAAGAACATGTTAATGAGCATAGTACTCATGAAGAAGATATCGAGGTTACTGGCCAATTCCTACTATACACTTCAAAAAAACATTCATTATATACCGCGAATGATTTAAAAAACAAATCGAATATCGAGATTACAGAACAAGTCGTAACGGCGACAAAGAAAAAAGGAAATGCTTACTACATAACGACGTCAACTGGCGCTGGATGGATAGATAACAATGATAATAGTTTAGAAGTTCAAGAGATTCATAAACTATCTAACCAAAAATTAATCGTAAAAGAAGAAGCTTCCATACATGCACTTCCGTTCCAATCGTTTAAAGAAGAAGGGAAACTAGAGCCACAAGTCATTACTCCTACTGAACAAGCTGGAAATTGGTTTAAAGTCCAAATAAACGAAACAGCAAAATGGATTTATGCACCTTCTGCTACATTTGAAGGTACAAAAGCTTCATTATTAAAAAACAGTCGTACTGCTAAAAATAGTTTATTGAGATCGCCAGAAGCTCTACAAACAAACACTATTTATGGCGTTACATTTAAAGAAATGATTGTCCCAAAAGGAAATGACGATATTCGCCCTGGCTACCCGATGGTACCTAAATATATTACGATTCACGAAACGGCTAATACAGCGAAAGGTGCTAATGCTCTAAATCATGCAAAATTCTTAGATAACCAAGCACGCGGAACAGCTGATCGCGCCGCATCTTGGCATTTCACAGTAGATGATAAAGAAATTTATCAACATCTTCCAGTAAATGAAGTTGGATGGCATGCTGGAAATAAAACTGGAAACTATGAATCTATCGGAATTGAAATTGCCGTTAATCAAGATGGAAACTATGAAAAAGCGGTAGAAAATGCCCGTAAATTGGCAGCTTATTTAATGAACGACTTAAATATTTCTCTAGATAAGGTCCAAAAACACCAATTTTGGTCAGGAAAAAACTGCCCTGCGTTTATGATTCAACGCGGACAATGGGATGCTTTCTTAAAAGGAACTGAAACATATTATAAAGAAAATCAAAAAAATCCAGTAACTGATGACATTACAGGTGGATGGTATGAACAAGACATTCGTCAATTAGCAGCTAGAGGCATTATGCAAGGAGAAGGGAACGGCAAGTACTTCCCAGAACGTCTTGTAACGCGTGCTGAATTTGCTACATTAATTACTCGTGCTTTACAATTACCAAGTGGAAATGCTAATTTCACAGACTTAGAACAAGTACACCCATCTTTAAGAGACGGTATTAATCGTGCAGCAAGCGCAGGCATAATCCGCGGACGTGGTGATAATACATTTGATCCAAATACTACAATTACACGCGAAGAAGCTGTTATTATGATCGATCGTTCTCTAAAACACGCTGGTATTTTTGCAAAACAAGTTGAACTACCATTCGTAGACCAAAACTTAATTTACGCTAAAGAAGAAGTACAAAGAGTGTATGGATATGGAATTGTAAAAGGTAATGAATTTAATCAATTCGTACCAAAAGGACCATCACAACGTGCACACGCAGCTGCATTTATAAACAGAATGCTTAGCGTAATTGAAGCTTAACATATTTATCATTCCATATAGATATTTTCATTTTATCTGTATTCACTTAAAAGGCATCAGAGATTATATATCTCTGATGCCTTTTATACATCCGTTAACTATTTTTAGCCATGAATCTTAAACGTATTCCTAGTAACAGAAGCATAAAACCGATGAATGGAACGTAATTCGTATTGTGTCCTGTAGCTGGAAGTTGTTGATTATTAGAAGAACCTTGTCCTTTTTCTGGTAAATTAGGTTTTTCTACTCCCTCACCTAGCTTCTCTGTTCCTTCACCTGGTTTTTCTGTTCCTTCACCTGGCTTCTCTGTTCCTTCACCTGGCTTCTCTGTTCCTTCACCTGGTTTTTCTGTTCCTTCACCTGGCTTTTCTGTTCCTTCACCTGGCTTTTCTGTTCCTTCACCTGGCTTCTCTGTTCCTTCACCTGGCTTCTCTGTTCCTTCACCTGGCTTCTCTGTTCCTTCACCTGGTTTCCCTGTTTCTTCACCTGGTTTCCCTGTTTCTTCACCTGGTTTCCCTGTTTCTTCACCTGGTTTC